>DATISS010000179.1:0-25464 GCA_035468565.1 Planococcus sp. (in: firmicutes) | reverse complement strand
CAATCTCCCGCGTTTGATATAGTCATTTCACACCAATCGTATTATAATAAATACAGGAATAATTACAGCATTGATTTAAATTTTGGAGTTGAGACCGTTTGGAGTTAATCATGATCGTTAAATTCAGTTTACTGGCCCTGGCGCTTATTTTTGCCTTGATCGCCTTGTCCATCCACGTGAAAGCTTATAGCGCTATGAAAAAACGCGGCGCTGCACAGATCAGCAAGTATGCATACCATCAAAAAACAAAAAAGGCGTTCATCTTGTATGCCGCTTTTGCCGTTACGGCCATTATTGCTTTACTTTTATAGCACACAAAAACGCTTGGAAGCTTCCAAGCGTTTTTTTCATGCTTCTGAAAAAACCAAATCCACTTCTTGTTCCAAGTCAGCAATCAGCGTCACTTGCCCTTGCCGTTCTTTCACTGCACGGACAATCCCCCGATAATACCAGGCCTGATGCTCTTTGCCCCTGTTAAACCGGGCCCATACTTTCTCGCCGTGGCGTTCGATATCCAGCCGGATCGACCGCAGATTGTGCAATTTATCCGCAATGATCACAGCCAGCTCATCATCCGACCGCTGCGCGAGAGATGACATCGTATGGCGTTTGCGCTCTTCCCACAGCAGTGATTTGTCAGGCTCTGACGCTGCTTCGACAAGCTTCAATACCATAGCTCCAAAAAGTTCTAACACTTCGTCTGCCGTGGCCGACGTATCTTCAATCGTATCATGCAAAATACCGGCGGCGACAACTTCGGTTCCATACCCTGCTTCCTGCAGCAGCATCGCTACCGCGAACGGGTGGCTGATATACGGGACAGCCGTGGACTTTCGCATTTGCCCCGCGTGTTTTGCAGCAGCGAATTGAATCGCCTGATCAATTATCCCTTCCATATTTTCACACCTCTCTTCCCATAGTATAGCGCGCTTATGCGGCAAAAGCCGAATTACAGCATTCTAATGCGCTTTGCAGGTGGCAACCATTAGCATCTGGAAGTGCCCTGGCTCATTTTATGGAAGCTGCTGTTCAAGTTGATCAATCCAAATATCATACCCTTCGCCCATGAGGTGAAGTCCGTCAATCGTGATTTCTTTTTGCAGCTGGCCGTTGCTGTCTTCAAAATACGTGTGCAAATCAACATACTCGACATTATTGTCAGCTGCCACTTTTTTCAGGATAACATTGAAGTCGTCCACTCGGCCGTTCGGCAGATTATTATTGAAGCTGTTATTGTTGACCGGCAGCAGCGATTGCAGGATCACCCGGGTTTGCTCTTGATCGAATGATTGGACAATCTTATTCATGTTTTTTTCGTAATTTTCTTTGTTCACGCCTGCGGCAATATCATTGACGCCGATCATGATATAAACTTCTTTCGGGTTCCGCGCCGCCACTTCATCAATGCGATTTAGCACCCCTTTTGTCGTGTCTTCCGCGATTCCACGGTTCAGTACGGTTTCATCCGGAAAATATTCCGGGAACTCCCCGTGGTCGGTGATGCTGTCACCCAGAAAAATCTTGTCGGCAGCTTCGCCGTCAAGCGCACTAAAAATATCTTTCTTCTGGCGATAATACTCCGGGAACTCCTCTTTCGATTCTATCGAGTCGTACTGCTCTTCTATAAAGCCGATACCGCCTTGTTTATTGACAATGATCCCTGCCGCTCCGATCAGCAGCACATTTAATGCGAGCGACGCAATCAATAATATTTGCTTTGTTTTCACGTATAGCCACTTCCTATTTCTCTGAGATGTACGGGCGAAGCGCCCAATCTATTTTATAGCCTTCTTACGGCTTCCTTAAACTTGACCGCCAATTCCCATTTTTCGGTAAGCTCCAGTTTGGCCCATAAAAAGGGCTGCTCCAAAATCGGTTTTCACCGGTTTCAGAACAGCCCCTTCTAACTTGCCTAATCTTCGTTCCACACTGCTTCCCATTCGATAATTTCGTAACCCCTTGCCCCTTGCATGATAAAAGGATCTTGTTTGACGAACTCCTCGCATTGTTCATAAGAATCTGCCTGGTAGATGACCAAGCCGCCTGACCCGTCCGTGAATTTGCCATTAATGCGGACATGCCCCTCATCCCTCATCTTTTCAAGGAAAGCCAAATGCTCCGGACGGTATTGCGCACTTTTTTCTTTATCGGCCATCGGCAGCAACACAGCAAAATACTTCATATGATCCCCCTTCCAATTGAACATCCAATCCTTTTCATCATACATTCCTTTCCATGCGGAAAGCTATCGCCTTGCCTAAAATCCAATCATCCTTTTGCCCCTTATGTCGTTCGCTGAAGCGCTCCTGCCTGCTCGGCCAACAAGTGATGATAGAAATGCTCCAATTCCACCCAGATTGTTTCATTGCTGTAATGGGCTTCAGCATGGATTTTACCATTCGCGCCCAGGCGCTGCCGCAGCGCCTTGTCGTTGATGAGGATTTCCAGCCTGTGCATGACTTCCTCGGCATTTTGCGGGTCCACTAAAAATCCGGTTTCCCAGTCTGATACCGTATCGCGTGCACCCGTCACATCCCCTGCGATGACGGGTTTGCCGGCAAGCGCAGCTTCAATTGACACATTACCGAACCCTTCCCTTTTCGTCAGGAACAGAAAAATATCCATCATGTAGAAATAAGGGATTGGGTCTTTCTGGTAAGGGACATGGATGATGGACGGATTCCCGAGGAGTTCCCGCTTTGTTTTTTCATCAATTGGATCTCCATCTCCGAAATCTCCCACGACCAGAAGCCTCAGATGCGGATACCTGTGGCTAAGTCCAAGAAATGCTGCAACAGTTTCTGCAAAGCCTTTGTCTTTTGTCATGCGTCCCATGAATCCGACCACCAGATGATCTTTCGACAAGCCGAGCTCTTTTTTGAGAGAATCGGTTTTCATGCGCAGCTCATCATCCCATTCAAAATCAGCCAAATTAAAGCCGTTGATGCTGCCGTTCCCTAAAACCTTAATTTTTTCAGGCGCAGTGATCCCTTGGGCGACCAATTCCGCTGACAGGCTTGGTGAAACGGACAAGATATGAGTGGCTGCTGTCGCTGCAATTTTCTCAGCCGTCAATAAAATCAATCTTTTCAGCCCTGTAGTTGTTTCTAGCCTCAACCCAAGCACATTATAAATCCGGATCGGTACACCGGTGAAAAAAGCCGCCAACAGGGCGATCAATCCCGCTTTCGGTGTTCCCGCATTGACAATATCCGGCTTTTCTTTGGAGAATAGTTTTATGCACGCAATCAGCGAGGTCAAATCTTTCAAAAGGGAAATTTCCCTTTCCATTTCCACATTCAGCACTTTGACGCCTTCTGACTGCTCATAGACTTGGATATAATCCCCCTGGGAACTCAAAGCCTTCGTGTCGTAGCCCTTTGTCTCCAAATAGGCCAGCTGCCCCTTCATCAATTTCAAGGTTTGCGCCACCGTAACGGCATGGATCACTTTGGCCGCCATATTCTCCCCACCTCTCTTAGCATAATGTCACTATTCTCTCAGATGCTTCCGTACTTCAGTGCAGGCGCCTTGATCTGTTCGACCAAGATGTGGGCATAATCTGTGGGATTCTCCGCTTTCAACGAAAAAACTTTTTCGCTATTGCTGATCAGTTCCGATAATATGGCTTTCTCCTGCGCAGCTGCATGCTCGATATCCAACTCCGGGTTAAAAAATTCATATGCGGTTAAAAATGGCGATTTCAAATAATGGAAAGCATTGCGGTTCAAATTCAGCATTTTGCGCACCGCTTCCGTGTCATCCTGGATGGCCACTTCGTCGACCCCTCTTTCCAAGATGGCAACATGGGTTACCGTCTCTTCATCAAGAATAGATCCTGTATCCACGTAATCCGTCACCGGCTTTGCTTTGGAGAATGAGATATATTCAAGAGGCGGCAATATTTTAACCGCCTTATTTTTCATTTTCGATACAGTGCTTTGCTCCATATTGGAATAGAACCTGAATGTGCTCGTCCATGGCACTGAGTAGATTTTCTTGCCGTCGGTGATGGCCAGGTCTTCTGCGATGAACTGGGCTCCATGGTCCATGCAAGCCATCATGCTGCTCAAGGTCTTGCCGGTGCTCGGCGGCGCGAAAACGGCCACCGCCGAATCGCCTTTTTTAAATGCCGAGCAATGGATCGGCGCATAGCCTTTGTTCAATAACAGCAGCGTCGCCAAATCGGTCAGGATATAGCCGACCGAATGGAGATTCATGATTCGGTGGGTGATGAATTTATAATAATTCGGGTTAAACGTGATTTTCGGTTCATCTGACAAAAGATTTTCAGCTTTGAACCTAAGCTTCATCCTCATGGCGAAATTGCGGGTGTAATAGATTTTTCCCGCGTCTGGATCACCATTGAAATAATGGTATTTACCCAGTTTTCCCAAACTTTCATCCTCATTGAAATCTTCAACCGCCAGATGCAGCTTCACTTCACATTGTTCGTACTCCCCTTGGGACGCTTCAGGCATATTGTGCCCAAATGACCATTTGAAATCTTTGACATTGGTTTTGATAGCCAGCAGCCCTTTCGCCGCAACATAATAATGCATCATTCAATTTCCCCCTTTTTCCCGCATAAAGTCTGATTGCTTATAAAACCTGTCTTGCAGTGCGCAGCCGTTCCGCCATGCATTGCTGATAAAAACCGTCGAGCTCATTCCAGATTGTGGCATTGCTGAAATTATCCGCTGCCCAACGTTGCCCGAATTCCCCCATCTGCGCGCGCAGCTCCGGGGCCAAGATTAGCAGCTCCAGTTTTTCGGCAATGTCTTCCTGGTTCTCACCATCCACCAAGAAACCGTTGCGTCCGTCGACGATGGTGTCTTTCGCCCCCGTCACATTGGAAACGACCACTGGTATTCCGGAAAGCGCCGCTTCAATCGAAACATTGCCGAACCCTTCCCGTTTGGTCAGGAATACGAAAACGTCCATCATATGGAAAAAAGGCACAGGGTCTTTTTGAAAGCCCGTAAACGTAATATCCGGATGCCCTTCAATCTTCGATTTGGTTTCTTCTGCCACGGGATCCGTTGATTCATAGTTCCCTACGATCAGCAGCTTCAGATTTTCATATTTGCGTGCCAGATGCTCAAACACATTGACCAATTCAGTAATGCCTTTATCATTCGTCAGACGCCCGGCAAAACCGAGCACCAGATCGTCAGGACCGAATCCATAGGCCGTTTTCAACTCTTTCATTTCACGTTCTTTTTCGCTGTCCAATTGGAAGCGCCCAACATCGAATCCGTCGCCGCTGCCTTTTCCGAGCACTGAAATTTTCCGGCTGTCAGCAATTTTGAAATCGATGACCTGGTCTCTTAGGCTATTAGAAACAGCCAGGCAATGGGTCGCCGCCCCTGCCGAAACTTTTTCAGCCGCAAGCAAAATCCGACGCTTTAAGCCGCCGGTGGTTTCCAGCCTCAACCCCCGCATATTGTAGATGCGGATCGGCACGCCGCATATCAGAGCCGCCAGCGTAACGATCAAGCCTGCTTTTGGTGTGCTGGCGTTGACAATATCCGGCTTTTCCTGGCGCAGGATCCGTATGCACTTGATTAACGCCCCGAAGTCTTTTGCCAACGAAATCTCCCGCTCCATGTCCAACAGCAATACTTGCGTTCCTTCCTTGTCTGCGAATTCTTCGGCGAAACCGCCATTCGAACTCAACGCTTTGGCATCGTAGCCACGGCTATTCAAATACTTTAATTGGCCCTCAAGAAACACTAAGCTTTCTGAAATCGTCACCGCATGAATCACCTTTGCCGCCATATGAGTCCACTCCTTTTCTGCCCAATTATCTCCGTCAGTTGTCGCGGGCATCATCATTTTTCTTTTGTACTTCCGTTTTTTGGCTCTCGTCTCTGAAAACGCCCTCGGAGCTAAATACTTTCTGCACAGTCTGCAAGAGGATATAAAAATCGAAACGCAGGCTCTGGCGTGCGATATACTCGATATCCAACTCGATTTTTTCATTCCAGCTCAGTGAATTGCGTCCCCTTACCTGCGCCCATCCTGTCACTCCAGGTTTCACGAGGAGCCTTTGCATTTGGTAGGGGCTATAATTATCCGTCTGGGATGTCAATGTTGGCCTCGGGCCGATGAAAGACATATCGCCTTTGACAATATTGATCAATTGCGGAAGTTCATCCAAGCTCATCTTGCGGAGATAATATCCAACTTTCGTGATGCGGCTGTCCGTTTCCAAAACGTGGATTGTGTCATCTCGCAGTGAATCATCATCTGCCATGGTCCTGAACTTATAGATCAGAAAATGTTCATTGTCCTTGCCCCCCCGCATTTGCGTGAAAAAGATCGGGCCTTTCGATTCCGATTTGATGAAAAGCGCAATCACCAGGAATAATGGCGACAATACCACCAGCATCAGCACCGCGGCGATAAATTCAAAAACTCGCTTTATGGAGCCGCTCAATTTGTTTTTCCTCTTTACCGGATCCAGCGTTCCAAGAGTCATCTAAATCCCTCCTTATAATCTCCATAATTCAATATTTTCCGGTTTGCCCTGCTGTTCCAGAATCCCTTTGACATCGAAAACCATGCCGCCTTGCTGTTCCAGCAGCGGCTGGATCAGTTTCCAACCTGCCTCTTTATATTGTTTATGGGGCATGGCCAAAATGATGGCGGACGCTGGCAGCAATTCATGTTCCGGCGTCAGCATGACGCCGTATTTCCGGTCCGCGTCAAGTGGATCAGCACAGCAATCCGCCGTCTGGACTTCAAAACCGTAATCGTGCAACTCTTCTATCACATCAATAATCTTCGAATTCCGGAGATCCTGGACATCTTCTTTATAGGTGATCCCAAGCACCGTTACGCGTGTTCCGCGGGCTGGAAGATTGCGCTGAATCAGCCGTTTCACTACCGTCCGCGCGATGTATTGCCCCATGCCGTCATTGACTTTCCTTCCAGCTAGGATAATTTCCGGTTCGTAGCCGGCCGCGCGGGCCTTATGAGCCAAATAATGCGAATCGATGCCAAGCCTCGGACCTCCCGCAAATCCCGGCGTAAACTTCAAAAAACTTTTTTTCGTTCCGGCCGTTTCCAAAACCGCTCCTGTATCAATGCCCAAATGATTGAAAATCATGGAAAATTCATTGATCAAGGCGATATTGACGTCTTGCTGGGTATTTTCAATGACTTTCGCAGCCTCGGCTACCCGGATCGACTTCGCTTTGAAAATGCCGGCATCCATGACGCTGCCATAGATTTCCGCGACGTAATCCAAAACCGCTTCGTTCTGCCCGGCCACGACTTTTTTGATTTTGGTGATGGGAAGCTTTCTTTCGCCCGGGTTAAAGCGTTCAGGGGAATAGCCGACAAAAAACTCAACTCCGCTTTCCAAGCCCGAATACTCCTCCAGCACAGGAATGCACTTTTCTTCAGTGGCTCCCGGATAGACGGTCGATTCAAAAACGACGACTGCCCCTTTTTTCATATGCGTTCCAACGATGCTGCAAGCTTTCAGCAATTGGCTCAAGTCCGGTTGGTCCGCGTCGTCGATAGGCGTGGCGACAGTTATCATGATAAAACCGGCGCCATTCAAAAAGGATGGGTCAGAAGTGAAAGCGATACCAGACTCCCCAAGCAGCTGCGCGCTGGCTTGCCCGGTTTCATCCATTCCATCAAGCAGCTGTTTGATGCGTCTGCCGCTGCTGTCATAGCCGATGACGCTGTATTTTTTATCAAAGGCCAATGCCAGGGGCAGTCCGACATGCCCGAGGCCAACCACTGCAATAGTCAATTTTTCGTTCATCATGTTGCTTTCTCTCCTTCAGGCTTCCGGAAACGGCTGCCGGCTATTTTCAGCAGCCCTTTGCTGTTGGCGATAGCGAAAGTGATCAGCAGCAATGGAATGATTTTATTGCGGTGGCGCATGGCTGTTCCAGCGCTCTGAGTTCCGTATGAATAAACCAGTACGGTGATGCCGAGGAACAGCAGGATGAATATTTTGTTTCGCAGCGGCATATCGCTTTTGAACAGCCCGTAGATTGTCGCTCCAACTAAGAAGACGTAGATCGATGAGTCGAACAGGAAGCTCGCTACATCACCGAAGCCCCGCCAATCCAGTGGTATCGGAGAAAACATGAAGTAAAACATTTTGAGCGGGGCCACCAGCAAGGCGACGATGCCGGTCATGCCGTTCAAACTGGACAAGTACATCGAACCGCCTCTCCCGGAAATTTCAAGGGCGGAAACCGCGGTGCCTTCTGGACCTATGAATTTGCTGAGGAAAAGTTCCGAATTCTGGATCATGATGGCGGCCATGACGACCAGCAGCATGAGGAAGAGTGCATTCTGCGTCACTTTCTTCGAGCCGCTCGTGCTGAGGAACATGAATGCCAGAATATAGGCGATGACAAACCCGATCATTCCGGAATGGAACATCATCGACCCGAGGGCCAGCAGAACCGCCATGATGAAATTCGGGAACGTGCCATCGGCGAACCAGCGCACGAAGTGGTAAAGGGAAACCGTGATCAAGAAAATGATGATGGATTCACGCAGCAGGATGCTGGACATGAAAATGCTGTTTGGCATGACCGTGAAAATCACCAACGCGGTGAAGATCAATTTCTTATCGATTTCGAGATAGATCAAAGCCTTCATCAGATAGACAGCCGCGAAGACCCAAAATGCCACGTTGAGGAACTGGGCGAACGGCCGTTGGTCGCCAACCATGTAATAGATGCCTGAGAGGAACGGAACGTAATTGGTCGCACCATCTTCCAAAGGGAACATGCCATTCGCGATTAGCAGCGAGATTTCATGGAAATATTCCGTGTCTGTCCCACTGGAGAAAATCTGGATTGAAGGTACATATAAATCGATGAACAAAACCAGGACCCTGACTGCAAAGCCAACAAAAATCAAAATCAGCCATTCTTTTTCCAGCGTCCGGTACAAATACAGCGAAATCGCGATGATGCTGGCAAACAACATCAGCATGCCGTAGCCAGGACCCAGCACGATGTAATCTTTGAGTAAAAAAGTGATCAACACTTCTAAAATGAAGAACGCTAACACGAAGAGCATGATTCAAGCACCCCCTAAAATATTCTTGCCTGTTTTTATGTTGCAAACCCCCTAGCGCTTCGCTAGCGCCGCTAACCTCGCTTTGTAATAGGCCAGGTCGCTCAGTTGAAGCAGCCAGAGCATAAGTACGTAGACTAAAGCACCGGAAATGATGCCCCCCGCAAGAGCCAGCAATTCCGTCTGCGGGCTGTCGAGATAGGCAAAAACACTTTTTGCCGCTACCCCCATGACGGCCGCTGCGAAGACGGCTTTCGTGATGTCCATGAGGATTTTTTTCGTATTCATCGATCCGACTTTTCGCACTAGTGAAATGTACAGCACTGCGGTTGTTGCCAATGCGGAGATGCTGGTCGCGAGCGCCAATCCATTGATGCCCATGAACCGCGACAATACAATGTTCAAGACGACGTTCAAGAACATCGCTCCGACCGCACTGATCATCGGCGTCTTGGAATCTTCCAGCGAGTAAAAGACTTTCGCCAATACTTCACGCAGACCGAAGCCCAGCATGCCGATCGTGTAGAAAAACAGTGCACCGGACGTCATGACGACTGCCTCGTCCTTGAATGCGCCGCGGCCGAACAACATCTCAGTCACTTGTTCCGAGAAAATCATCAAACCGACAGTTGCCGGTATGACGAGCAGTGCTACGGTCGTAACAATTTTTCCAACAATGTCTTTCAAGTGGGCGATGTTATTATTGACCGCCAGTTTGGAGATTTTCGGGAACATGACCGTGACAATCGCCGTTACAAAAATCGCTTGTATGAAGAACACGATCCGGTGGGAATAAGTCAGCGCTGAAATGCCCCCTTCGGTAATTTGTGAAGCCAGCGTCTTATCCACCAGGACATTGATCTGATCGGCGGAAACTCCGACAATCACCGGAATTGCCAGCAGCAGCATCTTTTGGATGTTCTTATCTTTTGGAGCCGCTGTCAGCCGGTGCCGGTAACCGGTTTTATGGATTGATGGCAACAGGCAGAGGAATTGCACAATCACGGCGACAACTGATCCGATCGACAGCAGATAGAAGTTCACTTCAAAGCTGAGGTAGATGAAAAAGATGATCAACAGGTTCAGCGGCAAGCCGCTCAACACAGTTGCCAGGAACCGCTTGTTCACTTCCAAATAACTATTGAATACGAAGACGAGTGCAGTAAAATAAATGCTGAACGCGGAAATCCTCGTGAAATCTGAAGCAATCTTAAGCGTTTCCCCTTCAAATCCACTGGCAAAGATTTTCACGATCTGTTCGGGAAATAGCTGCATCAATATGATCAGCACCGTTGACAGCAAAAGTACGATATTCGTTAAATTGGCTGTGAAGCGCTGTGCGTATTCAGGACCCTCCCGTTCGTTGATCTTAGTGAAAATCGGTATGAAGCTTGCCGCTATCCCCATCCCGACAAAGGAAAAAAGTACGGAAGGTATTGTCTGGGATATCAAGTAAGCATCGGTCAGCCCGTCTGCACCGTAAAAATACGAAAGGGAAATATCCCTTGAAAAGCCAAGCACCTTTGTCGCTATGATGACAGCCATTAGCGCAATGACGGTTTTCTCCATGATTTTCTACCTCGCTTGCCTGTGTATTCTTTCTTGCTTTTCACCCATTTTCATCGGCGGCGGAACATATGACTATCTCCCTTCTTTCGCCACTATATTGAGGTTTATACTAAAGCGCTTAGGTTAAAAGTAGGTTAAACTGTTTTAATATTTAAAATACTTGGAAATTATTGAGCGAATGATACCAATCTCATCAAAATGAGGCATGTTTTTATATGGCGCTTAGGACGCTCAAGCTGAGGCAAAGACGACAGCGCTGGCGCTCAGAACCCAGAAAATTTTTCACACAACTTAAAAACGCTTGTGTATAGTTCCAACTCCCTGTTCTGAACACACAAAAAGGCAGCCTCCCAATGCCATGCTTACTGGCTTTGGGGGCTGCCCCTTTAGTTCTTGCTATTATTCGTTTCAGACGTTCTCTGTTTCTTTCAGCGCTTTGGATCGGTAGGCAGGGAAATATTCAAGATCCGCTTCTACATCAGCGGCTTTGCATAATTCATCATAAATTTCCGGATTCCATATTTTTTTGCCGATATAAAATTTGAAACCGGTGTTCTTTCCGAATTGTTTTTTGAAAAGATACAGTTTGTCGTCCAGGCTATTGGTCCGCCCACCACCGTCATGGATCAGGTCAACGCCGTTCTCTTTGCCCCAGACAACGAGCGCATACTGCAGGATGTACGCCGGTGACAAATGGCGAAAATCGTTGAGTGTTCCGGAAAGATGGGTATGGATCATGTTGTCATAAACAAAGTTCACGCCCATTCCAATGGTCTGCCCTTCGTATACTGCTTCCACCAGCAGGATATTTTCGCCAAAATAAGTGATGAGCCTCTCAAAATAGGCATCATCAAAATAATAATACGTATCGGCTTGATTGCGGGCCATCGTTTCATGGTAAATGTCCTTGAACTCTTTGAAATCTTTCGGAGCCATTGTCACATTGTACTCTACCCCTGCTTCTAGGGCTTTCCGGACATTCTTTCGTGTAGATTTAGATAGTTCTTTCTGTACAGGATCGTCATACTCCTTCAAATTCGTGCCGACTGTATCGCGGATGTATACGACGTCGTAACAATTTTGAAAGTCTTGCGCGTTGTCGATGACTGGCTGGAACCGGATGAATTCACTGACAATGCGCTGCTCTTCACAGTGATTCTGAAAAGCTTCCTTGAAATCCTCCACTAACATTTCCCGCTTATCCGGGCTGCAATCTTCGATCAATGGACCGCCATAGCCGTAAGGCGTAATAATGTCATAATAAGTTTTGCCGTTCATTTTTATAGGGATCTCACGTTTAATGAACATATGCCTTATAGTCCCTAGCGGATGATGGAACTGAAACACCTGACATATCCCTTGTTCAATCTCCTCATATAACCGCCCATAATTTTCATCAAAGTATAAATCTCTCAAATTCTCAACTCCATTCATTAAATGAATTTACTTGGATATTTGCTTAATATGCTACTTATCATGAAAGTTATTTGGAGGATAATTAAGAAATACAAAATATGTATTTTCTAAATTATCAGATTATACTCAAAATTATTATACCTTGCCAGAGACAAAAGTTCTAGGGATATCCGAAAAAAACTGGGATTTTATTAATAAGCAATAAATTCTTATGTAATTCTGTTCCAATAATTGTTTTTATCTGGACGAGCTGCCTGAGGAATAAAACATGCAAAATTAGACAAAATAATTCTCATCTTTAAAATCTATTCTTCTTACTATTTATACTCAAAAATACCTATTCCAAAAGATTTAACTTATGCTTATACTATTCTAGTTATTACAGTATTTACCTAGGAGGTAAGGGATGAAACGCTTGTTTTTGCTGATTTTATCAGCTGCATTGATGTTTGGATTTTTACCTGCATCCGCTTTTGCGATGGAAGCAGACGACAAAGGGTTTGACGAATTTTTAAAGGAAATCCAGTGGGAAAAATCGGCCTACATAGATTATTTGGAAAGCAAAGACTATTCTTTAGAGAATTTTGAGTCTGCCGATGACTTAGGACTGCCGATCACCGAAGAAACAATTCAATCTGTTCTCACAGAATTCGAATTGAGCCGCAGCGAATTGAATGCACTTCTAGTCGAAAACGGCGATATTGAAGAAGGTCAGGATGTTCTTGATACGGATTGGTATTTGTTTACTGAAGACCTTTCGGATGGCATCAATTTCTACTTGAATGGCGGCACGAAGATTACCGATGAAAACCTGCAGGAGCTTATTGAATATTACGAGTTTGAATCCAAAGAAGAGCTCGAAAGCTTCTTGAACGAGCAAGGCGATACGATTGAAAACTATGAATTTATCGAAGACCTCGAGTACGCTGTAGATGATTACATTTACGGATATGATGAAGAATACGATATTGAAGTTGATATCGAAGGAATGTTTACAGAACTTGGATTGACTTTAGAGGAGTTGGAAAGATTAGAAGCTCACCTAATGACTCTTGATTTTGAAAATCCTGCTTTCCAAGATAGAGCTACCGCACTTGCTGACCGCATGATGATGATCGAAGAATTCGAATCCGCTGATGAATTGACGGCGGAACAGATCTCAGAATTGATCGCAATCTACACTGAAATGCTTGATTTGCTGAACCTGGACACTAAATATTACTTGATCAAAGGCTCTGAAAAATTACCAATAACATTGGCGACATTATTAACACTTGAAACAGTCGACGGCTATGACCTTTTGGTTGAAGTTTACAACACGCAAGGTACATTCCTAGCTGATTTCATTTTGACAAACGACTTGTTCGGTTCTGACATCATCAAAGAAACGGGCGAAGACATCAAAGTGGTTGAAGAAGAAGTAACAGAAGAAGTTAAAGAAGAAAAAAATGTTGTAGTTGCACCGCCAGCACTTAAAACGCCTGGCAAAAAATCGGAAAAAGCGCCTGTGAAGAAAACCGTCAAAGGCGGAAAACTTCCGAAAACAGCGTCTGATTACCTTCCAAATGCTTTGTTCGGATTAGCTATCGCCCTTGCTGGCGTTGCCTTGTTCCGACGTTCGAAAGCAATGGGACTATAACCGATGAAAAAAAGGTCGAAAGAAGAAAGAAGAATCGGACGCGGCAAGCGCCTGGTTCTTCTTTCACTGTCAGCCGCATTAATCGTATTTGGTTTATGGTTCAGCACCACAAACGCATCTTCGTTCCTGAAGGGCTACCTTCTATATAAAACCGACACGGCCATCGAATCTGTCCAAGCTAAACCTGCCGTTGAAGAATCGGCAACCAAAAGCACGGACAGAACCTTGAAACCTAAGGCGCTTTATCAAGAAAAGCCTGTGGAAGGCGACAATATTGGCGACTTGTACATTCCAAAACTCGAAGCCACACTGCCGATCATCCACGGAACTGATGAAGAAGAACTCGAAAAAGGAGTCGGCCATTTTGCCGGCAGCGTCCTCCCAGGCGAAGGCGACAACAGTGTGCTGTCGGGCCACCGCGACACCGTGTTCCGCGAACTCGGTGAAGTCGGCAAAGGCGATTTGCTGGTCGTCACTACCGAAGCCGGCAAATTCACCTACAAAGTCCGGCAAGTCCGGATCGTCGATGAAGATGACCGCACCGTCATCGTACCGAAACCAAGAGCCACGCTCACTGTATCGACCTGTTACCCGTTCGATTTCGTCGGCTACGCACCTGACCGCTTTATCCTAGTCGCCGACCTCATTTCTTCGGAATGACGCACGCATTTCAAAGACTACAAGCAAGCTCATGAAACATGAGCTGCTTGTAGTCTTTTTTAGTTTCTGAAGGAAGGCAAATAAAAATAAAATTCTTCTGACCGCACCAGGGCTAAATTATATTAAAGAAATAAACACCTTACTAACAACAATTTACATAGCTGATATGGAGCCAAACAGCGGAGACTCCAGCGGGTTAAGCGAAGTGTCGAAATCCACTCGGGCGAGACCCCGAGTTAGTTCGGCACGAGCCCTGCGGACGTGAAGCTGTTTGGCGGAATATCAGCCACTACCACTAATATGAACAAAATTTGATAAAAAACAGTATTTTTATGTAACTTACTGATATTCCTTTCGAATATTCAGCAACTTTTTTACTACGAATTATATTGTTTAATATTTTCAATCGTGTTAATATTCAATTAATTAAGGTAAATATTTATTAAGTTTCATTAAATCTTATCGAAAATAGTGTGAGGAGGATGGTGGAATGAAAAAGTATGGGCTTCTATTCGGTGCTATTATATTAATCCTCGGTGGGTATCTGGCTTATTTGTTTGAGTTTAAGGAATACAATACATCTGATGCAGAAGTCGACGTCTTGACAAAAGAAGAATATATCATTGAACTGGCAGATGGTTCGAAGATTGTTTTGGATAAAAACGGCAATCTGATCCGCCATATTACAGGAACAGATGGCAAAGTCACTACAGTAGACTTTGCGGACAGCTTGCCCATTTCACAGGTCAGTGATGGGGCGGTCGCTTCCGTCACTAGTGATAGCGATAAGTCCTCTGCTGAAAAAGCATCTGTTCCTGATGCTTCCAACGAAAAAGCTGTTAAAGCTTCCGTGAAAGATATTGAGGAACAGTATGCGCCGGCTTTGGCAGATATCGAAAAACAGGCGTACGACAACTTGGACAACTTGATCAATCTCGCAAAAAGCGAATACTTGGAAATGGAAGCCAATGACCAGAAAATCAGTTATCCTTATTTCTACAATAAGTACACCGGCGCTGCCTCTAAGCTTGAAGCGCGGACTGACAAAGTTTTCGAAGGGATCATGCAGATCATGGAACATGAGTTAAAAGTGAATGGGCATTCCTCTGATACTGTGGATTCTTTGCACAAGGAATATAAGAACAAGAAAAACAAACTCCGCCGGGACATTTTGAAAGAAACGGCTGGTTTATAAAATTAGCGATTTAATTGAAATTCCTTTTTATGTATACTGTCCAATAACCCGCCGCGCCGAATCCTTATGCGTTGGCGGTTTTTAGGTTTTTTCTCCTGTAAATTAGATGTATAGGATATTGAATAAACTTAATTTTACAAATTCTTTGAATAGTATCGCTTAATTCAAAATAATTGGTTAGAATAGAATTATTATAAAAAATTAAGAGCTGGTGGTAGCTGCAGGCAATATCCGGCGAGCTCTGATGGCCAGTGAATTGAAATGCTTTTGAACGCAGGATACCGCAAGGAGGAAATGCTAATGAGAGAAAAGATCAATGATTTATTGTCTAAAGAAAATTATGCGTTCGATAAAGACAAATGGAAGTCGATTGAAAATGTGCATTTCTCTTATAACGCGGGAACTGTTCAGCTTCTCAACAAAATCAAGAAAAATATGGGAATGGCCAAAGGCATCTATATTTTCAGCGATTCCAACGAACGGATTTTGTACATTGGAAAAGGTGCACCGATCTACAATCGGATCCGCCGCCATTTCGCTAAACTCAAAAAGGCGTCCGGTGAACAGGAGTCCGCGTTTCCTGCTCAAGATGTTCCGCGTTCAATTTCAATTTACTGGGTAGAGATCGAACAGCCTGAAACCCGCGAAGTTGTAGAGCACATGCTTTGCTATACCTTAAATCCAGAATACAAAAAATGGTACGCAACATAATGGCGATACGGCTG
This sequence comes from Planococcus sp. (in: firmicutes), assembly GCA_035468565.1. Lineage (GTDB taxonomy): Bacteria > Bacillota > Bacilli > Bacillales_A > Planococcaceae > Planococcus. The sequence continues at coordinate 9,200 of DATISS010000179.1, read as the reverse complement.
GCAGAGCCGGCCATATCGGTATGAGCCGTCCAATAATCCCCCTTTACTTCATCAAGCATCTTAGGTGCATTGATGATTTTTTCTTTTGTCTGTCCTTTAAAACAGCGAAAACACTTTCTCGAAGCAAGTTCGCTTCAAGAAAGTGTAGGTTAGACGACCGAAACGGAAATACGGTGGGCGTCCTCTTCAAGGCCCATCTCCTGCACAAGTGTTTCAGCATAATGTGTGGGATTGGCTTTCTTCAGCGAAAAAACCTTTTCGCTCCTCCGGCTGAGCCCAGCCAATATCTCAAGCTCAACGCGTGTAGCATCGTCAATCATGAGGCCGGGATTAAAGAATTCGTAGGCTATTAATAACGGCGCCCTGAGGAAATTGAATTCGTATCTGTTCAAATTCATCAATTTGCTGACCGCCATGCTTTCCGGCAGCGGCACAACTTCATCCACCCCTTTTTCAAGGATGGCGATGTGGGTCACTTCCGCAGCCATCAAGCCTTTCTTTTTCACGTTTGTAGACGACGATTCCTCACCCTTTTTATCGTTGTTTTTTGAGTAATGGCAAAACGAATTGGTCCACGGCACTGCGTATATGTTATGGCCATCCGTTATCGCCAAGTCTTCCGCTATGAACTGCGCGCCGTATTCCATACAGGCAGTTGTCGCGCTCAAAGTTTTGCCAGTGTCGGGAGGCGCAAATATCGCAACTGTTTTGCCGTCTTTTTCAAAAGCTGAGCAATGGATCGGGGCATAGCCTTTTTTCAGCAACAGCAGTGCCGCGAGATCGGTGACGATGTAATGGACCGAATGCAGATTCATGATTCTGTGCGTGATGAATTTATAATAGGCTTTGTTGACTGTGATTTTCGCTTCATCAGACATTAGGTTTTCCGCTTTCAACCGCATCTTCTGGTTTAACGCGAGCTTCCGGGTGTAATAGATCTTGTCTTCTCCCGGATTGCCGTTGAAATAATGGTAGCGCCCCATCTCCTTCAATTGATCATCTTCGTTGAAATTCTCCAGTACTACATTGATTTTGACCGCACAGTTGTCGTATTCTTCCTTTGTGGCTTGCGGCATCTCCGTTCCGAAACTCCAAGTGAAATTCTTGATATTCGTTTTTACCCCGAGAATGTTCTTTGATGCGATGAAATAATAAGTCATCAATCGCTCTCCCCTTTCACATGACCCGCATGATTTGTTGCCGCCTGCCACTTTTCAAATTGGCGGGCAAACCCGTATCCTTTTCACCTCCTGGAAAACTCCATTTGCATATACTATGACTTCAGAACGTTAAGGAGAGGTTAAATAGAACCACTCCAATTTACATGGATGCAATAAAATTTACATGGAAATCAAAAAAAGCGTATTATACGGAGAACCCGTATAATACGCTCTTTCTACTCATGATTGATGATATCTGATACATAATAGAAGCCGTTCTCGTCCATCACGATTGTGTAGGACTTGCGCCGCTCTTCAACAGACAACTCGCCCGCCGCATTCTTGAAATCGAACGATTCTTCGGTCTGCACGACAGCCGCGTCATCTTTTATTTCAATATCGGTTATCTCCAATTTCCTGAAATTGAACTCCATACCCTGCCCGGCAATTTCGTTGATGTATTCGAGAATGCTATTGTAGATATCACTCTCATAAACCAACACATTCTGCACGTAGAAGAAATCTTCGTTCTGCAGAGCCAATTCATAATAATAGCGGAAATCGCCGATGAATTGCTGTAAGTTCGTCTCACTGAATTCCATTTCCAAATCGTAATCGTATTCGTATTCCTCGTCTTCGTAGCTGCTGAAATCATCGTAAACGTGGAATTTTTCGGTCACTTCTTCCGGAATCATCGGATTTTCCGCCCATTGTGTAAGCTCAGCATGCATGGAATACAACGGAATTGAAAAGCCGAGTGAATCGCCTTCTGTCATGACCAGTGAATTGATGCCGATCACTTTTCCCGTACTAGCATCCAGCAAGGGGCCACCACTGCTTCCCTGTGCAATAGGCGCATCGATTTGATAAATGTCCTCGTACAGGAATTCCTGCTCAAAATCACGGTCAATGCCGGTCAGGTAGCCGATGGTCGCCGTGTTCTCAAAACCGGACGGACTGCCAAGCGCAATTATTTCAGTACCGATATCAGTCGGGCCCATTTCGCTTTCAAGCGGAATGATCCCTTCAAACGCTTCCACTTTGATCAAAGCGATATCCGATTCATCCGATATGCCGATCACTTGCCCGGGCACATCCTGACCGTTGATATTCCGTACAATGACATCTGTATACCCCGCCACTACATGCGCGTTTGTCGCCACCATGCCTTGGTCAGTAAACAGGAATCCGGAACCTTGTCCTCCTTCAGTCAAGATGGTATAGGTTTTTTGCTGGGATTCCTTGATCACTTCAGTTTTGCCGATTTTTTTCGGTTCCACTTTTTCAGGCTGCTCAGATGGCGGAATGATATCCTCCGCTTGGACCACAGCACCTTCGACAAGTTCTTCGGTCTCCACCAATTGTTCTGGTTCTTCAATCTCGCCTTCAGCAAGTGAAGAGGAGGGTGTTTTTTCTTCCGGCATAAACCATGCCGCACCAAGGCCGATTCCTCCTAATGCCAAAAAGGATAGGAGGATCGCCGCCGTTTTTTTCTTCGGCTTGCCACTCGGCTCTATATTCGTTAAAGCGGTTCCGCAATTTCCACAAAATTTATCTTGCTGGCCATTTTCATGTCCGCACTTTCCACAAACCATATTAGTACCCCCTAGACCCAGCATCTCATTCGATGTATTAGTCCCCATTATAGACTCAATGACGAAAGCGAACTACCGCTAGTTCCAATTTGTAACAAAATAATTTCAATTGTAATAAAACTATTTTTTACATTTATTTTACAGTTAAAGAAACCTTCTTTCAAAATGCGAATAGCCGCCTGCGATTTAGCAAAAGACGGCTTTTTTTCACACTCCTTATCAATTATTGAAAATAAGCAAAATAATTGGTCAAAAGTATCTATAACAACCCTTAAGCAGATTGGGTTTTATTGCCCTTATCGGCCGTTATGCCGGTACACATCAATAAGGCCCATCCGTTCTAAATCCAGCGCTGAATTTTTCGGAAGCCGGATGTTGAACAGGAAAAGCGAAAGTGCGAAAAGCCAGAACTGCAACGTGAAGATATTGATGCGTTCTACGAGGCCGGCGATGCCCCACTCATTGTTCAGCACAACTGGCGTGGCGATTCCCGAAATGGTCACAATCACGGCGCAAAAAAGCGACAGCACACCGATTGACCGGAAATGCTCGGTTTTCAGCAGACCGAAGCTGATGGCGAAAATTGCGCCGATTGCGGACACGGCGACAATGGCAGTCACCGCCAAATGCATGAGGTTTCCAGCCGTCAGGACAGCGCCGCCATCTTCAAGCGGAAACAGACTGTATCCTACAAGCGACGTGAACTCCATGAGGATCAGCAACGCCGCGCCCGTCAATGCCCATTTATGGACCTTGTATTTCAAGAAAAGCATATACACCGACACCGAAAAAACCAAAGCCAATATGCCATAAATAACGGTGAATATCTTCAGCATCCCAGCATCCGGCGCCCCATTGCCGGTCAGTTCGCTGATGGTCTGCCTGACATGGCTGTATCCATCCCATAAAGCGCCCCCAATGATGACATGCAGCGTATAGACGATGGCAGCAAGCGCTCCACTAAGGGCCATCTTCTGCCATAACCCCTTACCTTTCCTATTCTCCATGAATCCACCCCATTTCAAAGAATGAAAGCTGATTTACTGATATAACATACGACGGCAAGTGCAACATCCCCTTTTTTCAATGCAAAAAAGCCTGTAGATCATAACAATCCACAAGCTCGCCTTCCGTTCAATTAATGGCACACTGATTCTTGGACCGGTTCAGTCTCCATTCTGTGTTTTAAACGTTCTGGTGGCAGCGACTGCGTTCTGCCAGCCGCTGTATAGCTTGTCGCGTTTGCCGTCCTCCATCGCCGGAGCAAACGTTTTATCGAGCTTCCATTGATGCGAAATTTCTTCTTTGTCTTTCCAGTAGCCGATAGCCAACCCGGCTAAATACGCAGCGCCGAGAGCCGTGGTTTCCTGGACCCTCGGTCGCTCCACTGTTACGCCGAGCATATCGCTCTGGAATTGCATCAGCAGGTCATTGGCTACTGCTCCGCCATCGACGCGCAATGTTTTCAGCTCGATGCCGGAATCTTCGACCATCACGTCCACTACGTCTTTCGTCTGGTACGCGAGCGCTTCAAGCGTGGCGCGGATCAGATGCGACTTCGTGGTGCCGCGTGTCAAGCCAAAAATGGCCCCTCTTGCATCCGTATCCCAATAAGGTGTCCCGAGGCCCACAAAAGCCGGCACCATATAGACACCGTCAGCCGTTTCCACCTGCCTCGCGAATTGTTCGCTATCGGAAGCTTCATCAAACAGCTCCAGCCCATCGCGCAGCCATTGGATCGCAGAGCCCGCTACAAAAATGCTGCCTTCTAGCGCGTACTCCACTTTGCCGTCGATTCCCCAAGCGATGGTCGTCAGCAAGCCGTGTTCGGATTTCATGCCTTGCTCTCCGGTATTCATCAACATGAAACAGCCGGTGCCATACGTATTTTTTGCCATGCCTTTCTCAAAACAGGCCTGTCCGAACAAAGCCGCCTGCTGATCGCCGGCAATGCCCGCAATCGGCACTTCGCAGCCGAAGAAATGATAGTCGATCGTATGCGCGTAGATTTCCGAAGACGGCCGTACTTCCGGCAGCATGCTTGCCGGCACCGTTAAAATAGCCAATAATTCTTTATCCCATTGCAGCTCGTAGATGTTGTACATCAAGGTGCGGGATGCGTTGCTGTAATCCGTGACATGGCGTTTGCCGCCTGACAGCTTGTAGACAAGCCAGGTATCGATCGTGCCGAACATCAGGTCGCCGCGCTCCGCTTTTTCCCTGGCGCCATCGACATGGTCAAGGATCCATTTGACTTTCGTCCCCGAGAAGTAAGCGTCGAGCAGAAGTCCGGTTTTCTCTCGGAATTTCCCTTCAAGGCCCTGTTCCTTCAAATCTTTGCAGATCGCGTCCGTCTGGCGCGACTGCCAGACGATGGCTTTGTACACCGGACGCCCGGTGTGGCGGTCCCAGACAACTGTCGTTTCACGCTGGTTCGTGATGCCGATCCCCGCGACCTGGTCCGGATTGATGTCAGCGAGCCTGAGCACTTGCGCGATGCATGCGAGCACCGAGGTCCATATTTCACTGGCGTCATGTTCAACCCAGCCCGGTTTCTGGAAGAATTGTTCAAATTCCTGCTGCCCGACGGCAACGATTTCCCCTTTATGATTGAAAAGAATCGCCCGTGAACTGGTGGTCCCTTGGTCGATGGATAATATATAATCTTTGCCCATTACGCTTCCCCCTCCAAAATGCAGACTTCCATTGATAGTTCCGGCCCAAAGGCCTTTTCCTCATTTTACCCTTCGAGCAATGCATAAAACCAGCGTTAGCTGTAAAATGCCGAAGCTCTGAGAATATCAAAATAAGCAGGAAAATATCCCTGTTTTCACGCTTGCCCACGTGATAATTTTCTATCTATTCTGATAACAAAGGTTTATAATACAGGTAAAGATTAGGGAGGTGCTCATATGGAAACGGAACGGAAATTGGTGCGGTGGAGAGATGAAGGATTGCTGGACCAAGCGTCTTTCGACCGCATTCTGGCATTCGAAAAAGGCCAGCCGCAAAAGAGAAAAGTGCCGTTGCTCTTGGTCATCGGGCTCATTTTCTTTGCACTGGCCGTATTCAGCTTTATCGCCGCCAACTGGCAGCTAATCCCGGATTTGCTGAAAGTTGCATTGGTTGTTGTGCTTATGTGGATTTTTTATATTTTAGCTTATTTTTCAGAGAAAAAGCATTTTGGACGTCCGATCATTTTCAGGCTGCTCGGTTTGGCTATGTTCGCAGCGAGCATTTTGGTCGCGGCCCAGACTTTTCATTTTTCTACATCCAATTCAGTCCTGCCTTGGGCCATCTTCATCGCAGCACTGGCCCATTATTTCTACTGGCGCCATTTTGCATACGCTGTCGTCGCCTTCATCTTCGGCATCTCGACGCTGACGTCATTCCTGCCGCTGGCTGGCTGGCTTGAATGGGGAATCTTTATTGCAGTTGCTTTGGCATGGTTCTTCTTCAGCAAAGACAATGCCCCGATGGTTTTCAGCTGGATGCTGCTGTTCTTCTCCGGTCTGATGCTGTGGGATCTGGTCGAATACAATAGCCCGTTTTGGCCAATATGGACGCTGTTCGCGCTCGTACTGCTGCTGTTCATCATACCGGCTGACAAGCAGCGATTGCTGTCCCCGCTGTACTTGGTTTTTGGCGCCATCATGCTCGTGGTCTACTTGGCGGTGCGGGGTGAAACCGACTTGTCGCTTGTCGACTTGAATTGGCCGGAATCGATTGCGTTGGCCATCGCCGGACTCATTGTCCTGGTGTTGACGTTTATCAAATTCCGCCCTGTTATGTGGATTGCCCTGCTCGGTGCGATGGGCTTGATGCTGTTTGATGACACAGCCATCGCTTTAGCGGTTGTCGCCGAACTGTCGGCACTCGCCTATTTGATCATCGCTCAGCGGCAAGATAAGCCGCTGGCAATGGGCTTCGTCTATTTCATCGTCGTACAGTTCGTCATTTATGTCATCTATGCGTGGGAACGCCTGGATATGTCGTTGTTTTTCCTGATTGGTGCGCTTCTGCTGTTCGCCCTTTCCGGCATCGCCTGGTGGCTCAACCGTAAGAGAGAAGGTGTTTCGTCATGAAAGCATGGCTCTTGCCGATCATCATGACCGTATTTGTCGCTACCCTTGTCACTAGCTTCTACGCCGCCTCCTGGTTCGGGGATGAGTACTTGCTGCGGGCAGAACCATATGATCCTTTCGATCCGTTCTACGGTGAATTCGTCATGCTGCAGTATCCAGATCTCGAAGCGCCTTCCGGCATTGAAGACGGTCCTATCTATTTCACGTTGAAAGAAGAAGCAGATGGCTACGCGGTCATTGACCGGATGGAAAATGAACCGTTCTTCGGAGGCATCAGCGGATCTACTTACGATAACCGTGTCGTTGCACCGCAGCTTGAACAATATTATGTTGAACAAGGCCTCGGCCCTGACCTCGAAGATGCGGTGGATCTGCAAGTGACCATCGATGTTTCTCCTTGGGGGACGATACGCCCGATCAATTTGGAAGTACGGGAAGAATAGCAAAAAGCCGCAGCGGCGCTGCGGCTTTCAGACTGTAGACAAAGTCTAATTTGGATGAATAGAGATGTATAAACCCAACCGGCCCGACCACTTCGCTTTCCGTGGGCTCGGCTTCAGCCTCCTCGTCACTGGCGTGACTGCGGGGTCTTCAGCTCGAGCTGATCCCACAGGAGTCTCCGTGGTCGGCCCGGTTCGGAGCGTCATTTGAATCGAGGAGACGCTTTCCATACACCACTCCTGCTTCAACTAGTATTAGAAACAACTCTTTTGGTATTTTAACTTGCTTCAGGATTCGAAACGCAAGGCGGCGACTCCAGCGGGACAGCGAAGTGCCGAAATCCACTCGGACGACTAGTCCGAGTTAGTTCGGCGCGAGCCCGCGGAACGCGTCCGCCTGGAGTGCAGAATCCGGCATAGCTACTATAATGGTGTATATTCATTCCTTTAAGGAAATAATTATTCTTTTGTCTACAAGCTCAGGCAAGTTCCCGTACAAAGTGAACTTGCCTTTTTTATATTGTTAAACCGAATGCACTGTGCAGAGCGTTCGCGGATTGGTTCATGCCACTCACCGGCACGACGACGGAAATCTTGATTTCCGAAGTGGACACCATTTTTACAGGTATGCCTTCTATGCGAAGGATATCGAACATTTGGGCCGCGACGCCGGGATTGGAAACCATGCCGGAGCCGACAATGGAAACTTTCGACAGGCCGACTTCGTATGTCGCGGACAGGAAACCAATTTCCTCCTGGCGCTCAGCAAGGACCCGCTGCGTTTCCTCCAAGCTGTCTTCTTTGATCGAAAACGATACCGACGGCGGCAGATCGTCCGTGATGCTCTGGACGATAATGTCGACATCGATCCTGTGCTTCGCCAATGTCGTAAAGATATTCGCAAGCGAGCCGTTGAACGCTTTTTTATAATTAACCGTCACGCGGGCGATTCCGGATTCGAACGCCACGCCTCTGACAATCAGGTTTTTTTCCACAGTGATCACCTCTTGTATGATTGTCCCCGGTTCGTCCGAATAACTTGCGCGGACTGATAAAGGAACATGATTGTTTTTCGCGAATTCAACCGCGCGCGGATGCAGTACGCCGGCTCCGAGATTTGCCAGTTCGAGCATTTCATCGTATGAAATCTGTTCCAACTTGCGCGCGCCTGTTACGAAGCGCGGGTCGGATGTGTAGACACCGTCGACATCGGTGTAGATTTCGCATTTGTCAGCGCGCAAAGCAGCGGCAAGCGCAACTGCCGTCGTATCCGAACCTCCACGGCCGAGCGTCGTAATGTTGCCGACTTTGTCTACGCCCTGGAATCCGGCGACCACGCAAAAAGAGCCGTCGCTCAGAGCCTGCTCGATGCGCTCTGTATGGATCTGTTCGATGCGGGCGTTGCGCGGCACGGATTCCGTTTCTATCCCCGCCTGCCAGCCTGTGAATGACAGCGCTTTGTGCCCAAGCATCTTGAAGGCCATTGCGAGCAGCGCAATTGTCACCTGCTCGCCGGTTGCCAGCAGCATGTCCATTTCCCGCTTCGGTGGTTCTGACGAAATGTCCCCCGCCAATTGGAGCAGCGTATCGGTAGTCTTGCCCATCGCCGACACGACGATGACGACGCGCAGCCCTTTTTCCTTTTCACGGATTGCACGTTTCGCGACCCCGATAATTTTTTCCGGTGTTGCGACGGATGTTCCGCCAAACTTCATGACAACTGTTTTCATTCTATCCACTCCCATATTGTAAGTGGCCCTCAACATGAATGCCGAGCTGCCCGTTCGGCAGCTCGGCTAAACAATAAAAAAAGGCAGCTCGCCGGATTGCCGGCAAACTACCTCCTTCATCATGCACGAATAAAAAACGTCCATGTGAGATAGCCCTCCAGAGATTGACTCTGACAGCCCGGCATTTCTT
>DATISS010000178.1:0-11733 GCA_035468565.1 Planococcus sp. (in: firmicutes) | reverse complement strand
TCTTTGACCGACATCGGCAATTGCGAGGAAATGCGCGCAATTGCTTCCTTTTCGGACAAGCCGTTGCGTTCCATGAGGCGCTTCAACTGGTTTTCCTCGGTCACGCTGACGACCAGAATCTTGTCTGCAAAATGCTGGAGCTGGCTTTCAAACAGCAACGGGATGTCCATGATGACCACTTTGCGTCCCTCTTCCACATACGCCGCCCGCTGCCGCAGCATTTCGCTGCGGATGGCCGGATGGATGATGTCATTCAAGCGTTTGCGGCTGGCCGGATCGCTGAAAATGAGGTCTCCTACTTTTTTGCGGTCAAGCGAGCCGTCCGGCAAAATTACTCCCTCACCAAACGCCTCCTTAATTTCCTCCAAAGTTTCGCTGCCGGGCTCCACGACTTGGCGCGCCACTAGATCGGCGTCGACAATCGGATAGCCCAATTCCTTCAGCATCTGCGAAACGGTGCTTTTCCCGCTCGCTATGCTTCCTGTTAACCCAATGATCATTCTAATCCCTCATTTTTGGCATGTCGGACAGTAGACTGAAGTGCGCCCCGCAATTTGAAGGGACTTCGTCGCTGTGCCGCATTCCATGCATTGTTTTTTCCCGTACATGCCGAAGCGGTCTTGCATGCGCCCTGATTCGCCGTTGATGTTGCGGTAATCCGAAATAGTGCTGCCGCCAGCGTCGATGCTTTCAAGCAAAATCGCCGCAACCGCTTTGAAGAGCTGGATTTTCCGGGCGCGGCTGATGCGCCCCGCTGCTCTATTCGGATGGATTTTCATGCGGAACAATGCTTCGGTGGCGTAGATATTGCCGCAGCCCGAAATCACCTGCCCGTCCATGATGACTTCCTTGATCGGCTTAGCGCTGTATTTCGGACGTTCCGCCATGTCGAGGAAATGCCCAAGCGCTTCATCAGCAAACGGTTCAGGCGCCATCAAGAGCAGCGGCGGAAAATCCGCTTCGCCGTTCAATAGGCGCATCTCCCCGAAACGCCGGATGTCCGAGTAGGCCAATAAATTGCCATCGTCGAGCGTCAGCACGACGTGGACGTGGCGCCGGAACTTATCTTCCGTAATAGCAAGAAGGCTGTCGACGTAAAACCAGGCGCCCGACATGCCCAAATGGTTGACCAATAAAAATTCCCGTTCTTTTTTCATCGTGAAATAAATATACTTGCTGCGCCGTTCCACACTGGAAATTTCCGCTCCGATTAGCCGGCTAATGAATGCATCCGCATCCATCTTTTTGATGATCGCTTCTTTGCCATTCGCCTTTGACAGGCGGATGGTGTCAGAAACGAAGACATCGCGAATCTTTTTGCCGGCGGCTGCCGGGCGGATTTGGCGAACGACGCCTTCCACTTCAGGAAGTTCCGGCATCTGTCAGCCCTCCGATCATTTTGTATCGTACCAAGTATCGCCATAAGCGAAATCGACTTTCAGCGGCACATTCAATGTGACAGCCGATTCCATCGCCTCCGGCACCAAAGTCTTCAATTTTTCAAGTTCATTCGGCGGCGCTTCAAAAATCAGTTCATCATGTACTTGAAGCAGCATGCGCGTCTGCATGTTTTCTCGCTTTAAAGCATCCGCCATATCGATCATCGCTTTTTTGATGATGTCGGCAGCGCTTCCTTGGATCGGCGTATTCATCGCTGTCCGCTCTGCAAAACTGCGCAGATTGAAATTCGAGCTGTTGATGTCCGGCAAATAACGGCGGCGGTTCATGATTGTTGTTACAAAGCCGTTTTTCTTCGCCATCAGGATGCTCTCGTCCATGTATTGCTTAACCCCAGGGAAGCTCTTCAAATACGTATCGATGAATTCCGCTGCTTCTTTGCGGGTAATGTTCAAATTCTGCGATAAGCCATAATCGCTGATGCCGTAGACGATGCCAAAGTTGACGGCTTTAGCTGCGCGGCGCATATTCGGCGTCACGTCTTCCGCTCCGACACCGTAGACGTCCATCGCCGTTTTCGTATGGATGTCCATATCGTTCTTGAAGGCCTCGATAAGGCTTTCATCTTTCGACATGTCCGCCAGTACGCGCAATTCAATTTGCGAGTAATCCGCCGCTACCATGACCCAGCCAGGCTGAGACGGCACGAATGCTTTGCGGATTTTGCGCCCTTCTTCCAAACGGACCGGGATGTTCTGCAAATTCGGGTTGATCGAACTCAAACGCCCAGTTGTCGTCAGCGCTTGTTGGAAACGCGTATGGACTTTGCCGTCTTCGTGGATTTCCTTCAACAAACCTTCTATATAAGTGGAGCGGATTTTTCCTAACTGGCGGTACATCAGAATATAAGAAATGACTTCGTGCTTGCCTTCCAGTTTCTCCAATACATCCGCGGCAGTGGAATAGCCCGTTTTCGTCTTTTTCTGCACCGGCAATCCGAGCTTTTCAAAAAGAATCACGCCCAATTGCTTCGGTGAATTGATGTTGAACCGTTCCCCTACCAAGCCATAAATATCGAACTCGATTTTCTCCAGCTTGTGCGATAATTCCTTGCCCATTTCCAATAATTGGTCTTTGTCCACTTTGACGCCGAAAGATTCCATTCCGCCTAAAATGGTGGCAAGCGGCAGCTCCAGCTTGTTGTATAAATCGAATTGTTCGTTGTCTTTGAGTTTCTTCAAGACCATCGGGCGGACTTCCCAAATTGTCCGCGCTTTTCTAGCCATGTGTTCGTTGAGGATGGCAGCGTCAGGCACCGCCTTTTTCGCGCCTTTGCCGTAAATCTGCTCGTTCTGGGAAACATCCGTATAACCGAATTCCTGGACGATATTCGCCAAGTCGGTATAGGTCAAAGACGGGTTAACAATATAAGCGCCGAGCATCAAATCGAAATCGCCGCCTTCCACACCCAAGCCGTAGCGGTAAAAAGCAGCGGTCGCCGCTTTCGAATCGGACATGTATTTCTTTTTCGAAGCGTCCGCGAACCATTCCTTGAACGCTGCCGATTGCTTGATCGTCTCCATCGGCACGACGTAGGTCTTATCCGCGGTCGCCAATGAAACCCCGAGCAAATCGCATGTATGGTATTGTTCGTCATACATTTCCAGATGGATCGCCATTTCGTCTTCAAGGACTGATGCATCGAGTTCTGTCAGCACTTCGAATTCCAATTCTTTTTTTGTCGTTTCCTCTGCCGTATAATCGAGTTTTTCCAGCAGCGACTTGAACGCCAGCTCATTCCACACCTTGACCAATTCGTCATGGTCCGGGCCAGGATATGACAATTCCTCAATGGAAATTTCTACAGGCGCGCTGCGTTCGATGGTTGCCAATTTCTTGCTGATGTAGGCGAGATCTTCATTGGCAACGAGTTTCTCTTTCATCTTGCCTTTTTGTTCATCAATGGCTTCGTAGACACCTTCAACACTGCCGTGCGCTGCAAGCAGTTTCAAGGCGGTTTTTTCGCCGACTCCCGGAACGCCTGGAATGTTATCGGAAGCGTCGCCCATAAGGCCTTTCATATCGATGATCTGCAAAGGCGTCAAGTTGTATTTTTCCCGGATGTGGTCGACGGTGTATTTCTCGATGTCGGTCATCCCTTTGCGGGTGATGTATACAGTAGTTGACGGCGAAGCGAGCTGCGTCAAATCCTTGTCGCCGGAAATGACGATGACTTCATCGCCTTCTTTTTCCGCTTCCAAGCTCAAGGTGCCGATGATGTCATCCGCTTCGTAATTCGGCAATTCGTATGTCTTGATGCGGTAGGCATCGATCAGTTTCCGCAAATAAGGAAATTGCTCAGACAGTTCCGGTGGAGTTTTTTGGCGCCCGCCTTTGTATTCTCCGAACATCTCATTGCGGAACGTCGTCTTCCCGGCATCGAACGCCACGATCATATGCGTCGGCTGTTCTTCTTCCAGTATTTTTTGAAGCATCATTGTAAAGCCGTATACCGCATTCGTATGGACCCCTTGTTCATTCGTCAAAAGCGGCAGCGCGAAAAACGCGCGGTACGCCAAACTGTTTCCGTCTAATAATAAAATCTTCTTTGCCACAATATTACCCCTTTCGTAAACAAAAGCCGTCATTCCTTTCAGTTTACCACGCGGGCAAAAAGAAGAGAAATGACGGCTTGCGTCTATTCCAAATTCCCAGAGAGAATTTGGGCGTATGGCGAATCGGACGGCAAAATGATCACCGTATCCTCGCCGATTGTTTTGGTGTAAGACTGCAGTGAGCGGTAAAGCTCATAAAATTCAGGGTCTTTTGAAAAGGATTTGTTGTAGATTTTAGCGGCTTCAGATTCGCCTTCCGACTGGATCAAGGCCGCTTCTTTCTTGGCGGAAGCGATCACTTCCTGCGCTTCGCGGTCAGCTTGCGCTTCGATTTCACGTTTTTTCGCATCGCCTTGGGACAAATAATCCTGCGCGGTCGAATCACGCTCTGAAATCATCCGTGTGTACACCGACTGTTCGTTTTCTTCCGGCAAGTCTGTACGTTTCATGCGGACGTCCACAACGCGGATGCCGTATTGGTCTTTTGCCAGCAATTCATTGACGCGGGCGGTGACGGTGTCATTCAGGCTGCCGCGCGATGAATTTTCATCATTGATGATTTCATCGTAATTCAATTGGCCAAGTTCGGTCCGCACAACGGAGTAGATAAACTCCTCCATGCGCGATTCCGCGTTGACGATCGTTACGGCGTTGGTGATCAATTCGCGCGGGTTGACGACATGCCATACCGCATAATTATCGATGATGATGCGTTTTTTGTCTTTCGTGTTGATCTCCGCTTCGGAAACGTCATATGTCATCTGGTATTTCGGCAGCGTGCTGACGCTCTGGACGAACGGGATTTTCATGCGGATTCCCGGCTCTTCATAGATGCCGACCACTTCACCGAATTGGCGCACTACCCGGTACTCGTTTTCCTTGACGACATAGACATTCGTCAGCAAGATGATCAAGGCGAACAGCGCGAGCGACAAGCCGGTAATCAACTTCCAGTATTTCTTGAAATTAATGGGCTCTCTCGGCGTTTTCGGTTTTTTCGGCTTCAGCGGCTTTTGCCAAGGGTTCGGTTTTACTGTATTGTTCTGCGGGTCCTTCGGTTCCATCAGTTTCCTCCCCCTTCTTCAGCTGCTGGCGGCACGACTGTCTGGACGCCGTCCAAAGGCAAGTATGTCATCGTTCCGCCTTCATCGTTCATGATGTACAGTTTGGCGTTGGGCAGAACGGTCTCGAGTGTTTCCATGACAATCCGCTGCCGCGTCACTTCCGGATTGGTTTCGTATTCTGCGTATAACTTATCAAACAGCGCCACGTCTCCGAGAGCTTGCTCGACGCGGGCCACTTTCTGCCCTTCAGCGCGTGAATTGATGGCCGCTTTTTCGCCCAACGCTTCATTGCGTTTCTGGTTTTCATATTTACGCGCTTCATTGATTTTCGTATTCATCGTTTCACGGGCATCCGTCACGTTAGTGAATGCGGCGCGGACTTCTTCGTTCGGCAGCTCGACGTCCTGCAGCTTAACCGCAAGCACCGTGATCCCGAAATCGTATTTATCCATCAATGAAGCGAGCAAGTCTCTTGTCTCCGCTTCAATTTCCGCTTTTCCGGAAGTCAATGCGTCATCGATGAGCGAACTGCCGATGATCGAGCGGATGGAAGCCGATGTGGCGTCGTGCAGCACATCCTGCGGGTTTTCAGCATTGAACAGGTATTTTTTCGGATCGGTTATTTTCCACTGGACGACCAAATCGGTCAATACGATATTTTCATCGCCAGTAATCATTTTCGTTTCTTTGTCGAAAGCGACGATTTCCCCATCCTCGTTTTGGTTATAGCCGAATTGGAGGCTATACGTTTCTTTCGAAAGGATCTCCGATTTCTGTATCGGCCACGGCATCTTGAAATGCAGCCCCGGCTCGACAATTGTCTCGTTAGCGACGCCGAATGTGACGATCACCGCCTGTTCGGATTCATCCACGGTATACCACGATGTGAAGACTGCAATAAGCAACAGGATCCCGAGAACGGACAATCCGATGATGCCCAAAATCTTTTTAACGGACATTTTCATTCCCCCTTTTTCTCTTCTATTTCATATACGGCATAAATTTGAAATAGTTTCAGAAAATAGAAAAAGAGCCCCGGGGAAGGGCTCTTTTTCCCTTCATGCGGTTGAAGGGGGTTCTATTAAACAATAACATCCGTTTGTGAAGCCAGTGTTAACCTTGTGTTAATATTACCACTGATTATTCTTATATTTCTTATAATAATTGACTTGGCGCGCGAACAAGTATAATTTGCGCTTTAAATGCGTGTCTTTCTTATAGAACAGCGGATTGCCGTATTTGCCTTTTTTCAGCAATTCAGTGATATCCCGCTGAACGGCTTTGTTGTTGACGAATTTTCGGAGCACGATTTTCGGCACTACCGTAAACAGGAAATCCTCGTTTAAATACGTCACCGGTTTTTCAACATGGTAAATCAGGTCATCGACGAGATACGCAGCCATATTATGGCCGAGTGCCGTCACGTAATAGCTAGAGCGCCCTTGGCGGATGTTCACTTCAAAGACTTTGAACTTGCCGTCGCGTTCGTCGAATTTCAAATCGAAATTCGCGAAGCCGTTATAGCCGACTGCTTCGAGGAAGTTCTGCAGCTTAACCATCATTTCCTTGTTGTAGCGGGTGATCAACGCTGTGTAATTACCGATGGCTGTCACAGTATGCTCTTGCAGCACGACTTGCGCAAATGTCACTAGCTGGGTTTTGCCTTTTGAACTTGCATAAATGACCGAATCCCACATATACGTGTCGTCGCCTGGAATGAAATCCTGAATAATCAGCTCATCATCGTAGCCGCTGGCGACGACTTTATTGATGACGTCATGCAGTTCACGCGGGTTCTCCACTTTATAGACTTTTTGCTGGCCTTCGAATTTGTTCATGGTATACGCGATGCCATTGCTCGGCTTGACGATTACCGGGTACATCATCTGCTCTTCAAAAGGTGTGCTTGAACGGCAATCGTAGAAATACGTCGTTGGCGTATCGATGCCGTGTTCCGCACATAATTTATAGAAATTCGATTTGACCTGCAGCTGGTTCATCAAGTTTTCGGAGATGTAATTAAAGACAAAAAACTCTTTCAGAATCGCAGCGTTCTCGATGATCAAGCGTACATATAAATCGTTGGTGCCGACAAGCAATAAAGTCTTGCCAGGCGTTCTGTATTTTTGGGCGATATCGGTCATGATGCCGGCAAATTGTGCAGAATCCGCCAAGCCCGACCGCAATTCGATCGTTTCCGTGATTGTGCTCATTGCAGTGAATGACAATGGTTCTTTGCCGACCAATATTGGTTTAATGCCATATGCTTCGTGAAAAGAGATGGCCATGTTGTAAGCGTTCATGTCTGTGCCAATAATAATCGGCAAAAATGGGTTTGTTTCCATATGTTCCTCCTAGATTAACTTGCTAAAGGCAAGTGGATGATAAACGTCGAGCCTTTGCCAACTTCGCTTTTCACTTCCACTTTGCCGTGATGCGCTTCGATTAGATGTTTGACGATGGATAATCCCAATCCGGTTCCGCCGGAGTTTCGGCTTCTCGCCCGGTCTACCCGGTAAAAACGTTCAAACAAACGGCTGAATTCCGCTTCTGCGATGCCGATCCCTTGGTCTTCCACTTCAATGATCGCTTCTTTGCCGCGCGAAAACAACCGGATGGTGATGACCGTTTGCTCAGGCGAATAAGTCATGGCGTTGACCAATAAATTCATCATGACTTGGACAAGTCGGTTCGGGTCTCCTTGTACAATAACGGGATTGAGTTGAAGATTCAACTCGATCCTTTTGTCTTCCAGTTTTTTCTGCACCATTTCCCTTACCTGGAAAATGATCGCTTCCATATCGGTTGGATGAGCATCCACTTTAAATCCGGACTGCTCCACCCGCGAAAGCTCCAACAGGTCTTCAATTAGCATTTCCAGCCGATTGCTTTCTTTATGAATGATTTCCAAAAACGATTCGCACGTGGCGGGATCTTTGTACGCCCCATCCAAAAGGGTTTCGGAAAACCCTTTTATAGATGTGACCGGCGTCCGCAATTCATGCGATACATTCGCCACGAAATCTTTCCGGATCTGCTCCAAGCGCTTTAATTCCGTAATATCGTGTAAAACGATTACGATGCCATGCCATTGCTGCTGCTCCCCAATCACCGGCGCGCCATAAACGTCAATATGACGGCTGCTCATCCCTTGGGTGAACGACAGCTGCTCCCGCGAAGGCTGTTCCATCATGAAGACCCGCTCGATGAACTCCTGCAAAATTTGTGGGATGTGGATTTCTTTATAAAATTTCTTGTCGACATCCGCTTCCGCCAATTCGAATTCATACATGAAGGATTTATTGACAAGCGACACCGCACCTTGGCGGTCGATCATGATCAGCGCACTGCCCATGTTTTCAATCAGCGTTTTCAGCCGTTCTTGCTCCATTTCCCGGACGGCGGTTATTTCCTGGAGGTTTCTTGCCAGTACATTGATCGTGGAGCTGAGCTCGACCGTACCGATGTTGCTGTACTCATAAGCGCGCGCCTGATAATTCCCTTTGGCCAGCTCCAATGCGGTTTCTGTCACGTTTTCAATCGGCATTGCCTGGACCTTGATGATCCGATAGCCGATAATGGCCGAAAAAATCATGGCCAGCGCAAAAATCACCGCAAGCCAGGACCATAATTGCATTTGATTTCCGGATTCCGCGTAAATGGGAAAAAGCTGGCCGATGATGATCAACAGGCCAGCCAGCAATATACCGAGCCATACAAGGATAGTCGTCAACAAGCGATGCTGAAATGACCTCATCCCGCTTTCGGCTCCTCAAACTTGTAGCCCAGCCCCCGAATGGTCTTAATGAAGATCGGCTTGCGGCTGTTTTCCTCGATTTTATCGCGCAAATGGCTGATGTGCACATCCACGATCCGCGTATCGCCGGCAAAATCATATTTCCAGACAGCGCTCAATAATTGGTCGCGTGTCAGCACCCGGTTTTTGTTTTCCATCAAGTAGACGAGAAGTTCGAATTCTTTCGGAGTGAACTCAAGCTGCTTGTCATCCAGAAAAACTTCGAAGCGGTCCGGAAACACTTTCAAGCTTCCGAGCACCATTGGCGCAGAAGTATCCCCTTTTGCCGCTGGCGTAGTGACCGAACGCCGCAGCACCGCTTTGATGCGGGCCACAACTTCCCTTGGGCTGAACGGCTTTGTCATATAATCATCGGCGCCGAGTTCAAGGCCGAGCACTTTATCGAATTCATCATCTTTTGCTGTCAGCATGATGATGGGAATATTCACTTTTTCCTGGCGCAGCGCTTTGCACACTTCCACTCCGTCCATTGAAGGAAGCATCAAATCAAGGACGATGAGTGAAGGTTTTTCGCTTAACGCCATCTCATAACCCTGCCTCCCATCGTTCGCGACAATCGTTTCAAATCCAGCCTGCACCAGATTATAGGATAGGAGCGTAGCAATTGAATGTTCATCTTCGATAATTAGTATCTTAGTCAGCATTTTACATCCTCCACATTCAGTTTGAAACCCCCATCTCAAACCGGTTAGAAATTATCCATTGCATGTGTGGCCAGCTGGTTCAGCAATTGCGGCGGATTAACTTGCACCGTTCCTTCAACAACGGTGTTGCCGTTTTCATCAGTTGCTTCTACCCGTACGATTACGAGGTTATTTTTTTCGTCAATTTCAACAACTTCCAACAAAAAGTCGATCGTTGAATAATGGTATACCGGTTTTACAAATTTCAATCGCTGTTCATTGATATACGAGCCGGGGCCCGGCAAGTATTTGGAGATTGCTGAAGTGATGACGCCCGTCAGCATGATGTTTGGCACAACCGGTTTTTCAAATGCGGTCTGGGAAGCAAAATCGTGTTGGATATACAACGGATTTCCGTCATTCGTTAACCCGAGATAAAGAAGCAGATCTTTGTCTTCAATCTTCTCTGTGAGTTTCAGTTTTTCCCCGACATTCATATCCTCGATTTTGCGGCCTAATTTACGTTTCTTACCAAGCAACAATAAATTCCCCTCCTAAATCTTGCTACCCTTATAGTATCAAGTAATGCCTGATAAGCGCAAGCGGGTATAACAGCCCTGGCGGCGTGCTAGAAAAGCACCCGCTAAAGATTTTAGTTGTGGATACTCCGCAAAACTGCAGCGCTTGGCACGGGCGAGCGCTGAGCCGCTTCGTGCTTCGCTCCTGTCCCTGCATCGCTGCGCTAGCTTCGGGACATGAAAAACCGTTGCAGGGTCTCAGCTGTCTCGTCGCTACGCTGCCCCGCAGGCAAGACTTACCCGAAGCCTGCGAGGGGCAAGTCTTTGCGACGAAGTGCGCAGCACTGCAACGTACTTTAATGTTTCGAAGCTAGCGCAGCGATGCAGAAACAATCGTCTTTGCTCTGCCAAAAGCGTCCGAAGCGATGTTTAATAAGTTGTTGCCTTAGATCAACTTACTTATTTAATATTTTATATTTAAAAAATAAAAACCGGACAGGAAAATGCCTGTCCGGCTTATTGGCATTTAAGCCAAGAGATCCATCACGATTTTCACTGACTCGGCTGATTTGTTCAGCAATGCCCGTTCTTCTTCGTTCAAATCGATTTCAATAATTTTTTCAATGCCGCCAGCGCCAAGGATTGCCGGCACGCCGAGGTAGATTCCATCCATCCCGTACTCGCCTTCCAAATAAGCGATGGACGGCAAGATGCGGCGCTGGTCTTTGATGATCGCTTCGGCCATCTCTACCAAAGATGCTGCTGGCGCATAGTAAGCAGAGCCGTTTCCGAGAAGGTTAACGATTTCCGCTCCGCCTTTACGAGTGCGGTCAACGATTTCGTCAAGACGCTCTTTAGCAATGAGCGTTTCCAATGGTATGCCGCCAGCGTACGAATAGCGCACCAACGGCACCATGTCGTCGCCGTGGCCTCCAAGGACGAACCCGGTAATATCTTTAACCGAGACGTTCAGCTCTTCAGCGACAAATGTGCGGAACCGGGCGGAATCCAATACGCCTGACTGGCCGATGACACGTTCCTTTGGCAGCCCGGAAGCTTTATAGACGGTATACGTCATGGCATCGACCGGGTTCGTCAATACAATAATTGTCGTGTCCGGAGAATATTTGACGATTTCAGCCGTGACGGCCTTCATGACTTTCTGGTTCGTCTGCACAAGATCGTCCCGGCTCATGCCGGGCTTACGGGCAATGCCCGCTGTGATAATCACCAAATCGGAGTCTTTTGTATCCTCGTAATTCGCAGTTCCGGTCACCCGGGCATCAAATCCCTGGACAGGTCCAGCTTCTGCCATATCAAGTGCTTTGCCTTTCGCCGGATTTTCCATTTGTGGAATATCGACCAATACGACATCGCCCAATTCTTTTTGTGCTAAGAGAAAAGCGGCGGTTGCACCCGTAAAGCCTGAACCGATCACGGAAATCTTACTACGTTTGAATGTCATAGAAACTCTCCTTTGAATTCGTATTTGGGTAAATAAAAAAAGAGGGGTCTCCCCCTCCGTGCTTATAGATTTTTAATTAAGTCGTCAGCGACTGCAGAACATTTCACTTCTTTAGCGCCGTCCATTAGACGTGCGAAGTCATAAGTGACTACCTTAGAAGCGATTGTTTTCTCCATTGAAGCCATGATTAATTTAGCCGCTTCGTTCCAGCCCAAGTGATCAAGCATTAAAAC
>DATISS010000177.1:0-1608 GCA_035468565.1 Planococcus sp. (in: firmicutes) | reverse complement strand
CGTTATAATCATACAAATAACGGACTTCGCGCCATTTTTGGCCGCCTCCGGGATTTGTCCAGCCATGCACATTGCGCCCATGGATACGCAAGAGCGCTTTGTCGCCGCGCGTAGACGCTGCCACTAGCGGGACTGAACCGTCTCCGGCCTGCGGCTCATCGCACACCGTATGGATCAAGTTATTTTCCTTTAAAAATTCCAGGGTCTTTTCGCGGAATTCCGGTGCATACCAAGATTGATGGCGGAATTCAATCGCCAGATCGAATTCTTGCAAATGGCCAGTAATTTCACGAATCGATTCCACATTGTCTTTCTGGCAATCAAACCAAGGCGGAAATTGCAGCAGCACCATCGCCAGTTTTCCGGCCTCTTTCATGGGCCGTATCGACAAGCGGAACGCTTCGAACATCTCTTCTCTGCTGTCAAAAGGATTTTCTCCGCGCAGATGGCCTGTCATGCCTTGATACGCTTTCACGATGAATTGAAAGCCTTCTGGCGTCTCATTTATCCATTTGCTAATGTTCCGCTCCGGCTGGACAGCATAAAATGAGGAATCCAGCTCGACAATCGGAAAATGGGCACTGTAGTCGATCAGTTTTTCAGTCTTCTTAGAATCAGGGCTGTAGACATCCGGATGGTCGCCCCAACCTGTTAATCCTACGTATATCATCGTCCCGCCTCCATTTTCACTGTTATTTTATGATAGCATAGAAAAAAACGAACGTCTTTTCTGAGAATGCTTGCTATTATACTTTTACCAAAATCCCCTATAGATTCAATTCCCACCTTTTTAATATGCTACACTTTTAAAAGCCTATTGGAGACGATGCGACAATGAAAACAGGGTGGGATCATAAAAACCTTATCGAAAAATTTGAGACACACCGGGACGAAACCTTAGCTATCCCGATGGCTGCTTATATGAGAAACCAGTTCGCCTTTTTGGGCATCAAAACACCTTTGCGCAATGCATTGCTAAAAGAACAGTTTGCAGAATGCTGCCTTCCGGAGCCGGACCGCTTAACGGACGAAGTTTGGACACTTTACAGGCTTCCAGAACGCGAATACCAGTACGCTGCAATCGCCTTGCTTGAAAACATGAAAACGCAGCTGTCGGTTGATGATCTGCCCTTTCTCCGCCAATTGGTGGAAACCAAGTCCTGGTGGGATAGTGTCGATTCCATTTCGCCGCGGATTGTCGGGCACGTGATTCAACACGAGCGAAACGCCGGTACCTCCGCCATGTTTGAATGGTCAAGCGCGGATAATATGTGGACCAACCGAGCTGCAATACTTCATCAATTGAAATTTAAGCAAGCAACAGACACCGAGGTGCTTAGCCGCATCATTTTGCAGCATGCCGCTTCACACGAGTTCTTTATCCAAAAGTCCATCGGTTGGGCGCTGCGGGAATACGCAAAAACCGATGCGGACTGGGTAAGGGATTTTGTTGCCGCTTCTCCCCTACAACCGTTCAGCAAACGGGAAGCGTTAAAGAATATAAAGTGATTCGTGTTTTGAAGTTTCCGACTAAATAAGTTGAACTAAAGAAGTTAAAGGTTATACACCGCTTCGGACGCTTTGGGCGTGGCTCCGCTAAGAGATATC
>DATISS010000176.1:0-7127 GCA_035468565.1 Planococcus sp. (in: firmicutes) | reverse complement strand
GGCTTGGCGCTCGCCCGCGGCAAAAACCATGTGCTCCTGCATCGCTTCGCTGCTTCGTCGCAAAGGCATCTCCCCAATTCTTGGGTCGATACCTTCGCAGCTGTTTTGCGGAATATCGACAACTGAATTCAATAATTCAATATATATAACTTCGTGTATTAATACTATCTTAAGAAAAGAAGAGCGAAAACCTTGGATATCTGATAGAATGGACTTGCTTTGAACATTTAACCGGTTTCTCAATAGTATATTGTAGAACAGACATTGGAGGGTTTTGAAATGCGTATTGGAGTACCAACAGAAGTAAAGAACAATGAAAACCGTGTCGCGATGACACCAGCGGGCGTTGTCAATTTGGCGTTATTCGGCCACGAAGTTTTCATCCAAGCAGGTGCTGGACTCGGATCAGGTTTTACAGACGAGGATTACATCGCTGCAGGCGCGCAAATCGTTGCGACAGCTCAAGAAGCTTGGTCATACGACATGGTTATGAAGGTCAAAGAACCAGTCGCTTCGGAATACGGCTTTTTCCGCGAAGGGCAGATTCTGTTCACTTACCTGCATTTAGCTCCTGAACCTGAATTGACGCAAGCGTTGCTTAAGTCGAAAGTGATCGGCATCGCTTATGAAACGGTTCAACTTCCGAACAACACGTTGCCGCTATTGACGCCAATGAGCGAAGTGGCTGGAAAAATGTCCACGCAGATCGGCGCGCAATTCCTGGAGAAAATCTACGGAGGCGGCGGGATTCTGCTTGGCGGAATTCCTGGAGTATCACGCGGCAAAGTAGCAGTCATCGGCGGCGGCGTTGCCGGCACGAACGCTGCGAAAGTTGCAGTAGGCATGGGCGCGAGCGTCACGATCCTCGACTTGAATCCGGATCGCCTGCGCCAATTGGACGACTTGTTCGGTTCTGATGTGCAAACCTTGAATTCAAATCCGCTTCATATCGCGGAATCAGTGAAAGAAGCTGACCTGGTTGTCGGCGCAGTATTGATCCCTGGTGCGAAAGCTCCTAAACTTGTTACTGAAGACATGATCAAATCGATGAAACCGGGCTCGGTGGTCGTTGATATTGCGATCGATCAAGGCGGTATCTTTGAGACAAGCGACCGCATCACGACACATGACAACCCGACTTACATCAAGCATGATGTTGTTCATTATGCAGTCGCGAATATGCCTGGAGCGGTTCCGCGCACTTCAACAATGGGGCTGACGAACGTAACAGTGCCATTTGCGGTGCAAATTGCCAATAAAGGCTTTGAAAAAGCAGTACTTGATAATGCAGCATTGAAAAAAGGCGTCAACACTTTCCAAGGCTATGTAACGTATAAAGCGGTTGCGGATGACCAAGGATTGGAATACAAATCGGTTGACGAATTATTGTCCCTATAAATAGTAAAAAGGCTGTCCCCGAAGTCATGATCTGTGACTTTGGGAGACAGCCTTTTTTTATGCCGCAGATCAAGGTTGAATAATCTGCAGCTCTTTCGGATATTTCGTCAACACTTCTACGCCGGTTTCAGTGACGGCAACATCGTCTTCGATGCGCACGCCGACTTTGCCAGGTACGTAAACGCCAGGTTCCAAAGTGAAGACCATGCCTTTTTCGATGATCAAGTTATTGGAGCCGTGAAGGGACGGGAATTCATGGACTGAGATGCCGAGCCCATGGCCGAGGCGATGGGTGAAAAATTCTCCATATCCGGCATCTGTGATAACGTTGCGTGCGGCTTCGTCAAGCTCCGCTGCGGTGACGCCGGGTTTGACAGCTTCCAAAGAGGCCAGTTCAGCTTGCAGCACCAAGTTATAAATTTCAATCTGCTCGTCATTCGGCTCGCCGAAAGCAAGCGTCCGTGTAATATCTGAGCAATAGCCTTTGTGCACGACGCCAAGGTCGAACAGCACAAGGTCGCCTTTTTGGATTTTGCGGTCGCCGGTTTTGCCATGCGGCGACGCCGCTTTCGGTCCACTCAACACGGTGGTGTCGAATGACATATGCGTGACGCCTCGTTTTTTCAGCGCCAATTCGATTTCAGTCATGACTTCGATTTCCGTGATACCTTCTTTTAAAGTTTTAGCGCCGACTTCAATCGCGTAATCGGCCAGTGCTGCCGCTTCACGGAGAATTTGCAGTTCGCGTTCATCTTTGATGACCCGCATCGCATTGATTCTGTTATCCAGCGCTAAAATTTGCATACTGTCAAAAGAATCGGTAAGCGCATCGAGACGCTCGACCGTCATATGCGATTTTTCAATCGCGATTTTGCTGAGGTTGCCCGCACGCTCTGAAACAGCGCGCTGAAGGATATCCATGGAATTCTCTGTATCAGTGTGGCCGATGATGTCGCCTTCCCATCCAGCATTTTTGGCGTCTGGCATTTCCATCTGCGGACAGATCAGGAACGGCTCCGCATCCTTGAATATCATCACGCCAAGCAGGCGTTCATGCGGGTTGCTCTTGAAGCCGCTGAAATAAAATACGTTATCCGGGTTGGTGATGAATGCCGCGTCGATGCCAAGTTCGTTCAAGTAACTTTCCAATTGGTTGACTTTGTTCATATGTAGTCCTCCTCCAAGTTATTATAGGTGTAGCATAACAAAAATAAGGGTATATTACTGCTTGAAACCATTGCCAACATACTCAGGAGGGATTCTATGCAGCTTTCATACCATGGGCATTCAGTAGTGAAGATTCAAACGAACGGCAAGACGATTTTAATCGATCCATTCATCAACGGCAACAGCCTGTCCGATTTGGACGTCAGCACGGAACAACCGGACGCAATTCTATTGACACACGCCCATAACGACCACGTAGGGGACACGGTGGAACTCGCGAAGAAGAAAAACGCCAAGGTGGTTGCACCAGTCGAATTGGCGAATTATCTCGGTTCGCAGGGCGTCGATGCAGTCGGCATGAACCTAGGCGGCTCGCACGAATTCGACTTCGGCATAGTGAAATATACGAAAGCATTCCATAGTTCTTCCTATACAACAGAAAGCGGCGCTGTGATTTACGGCGGCATGCCAGCTGGCATTCTGTTTACAGCAGAAGGCAAGACGATCTACCACGCCGGCGATACGGAATTGTTCGGCGACATGGAATTGATCGGCAAACGCAACAACATTGACGTGGCGTTTGTGCCGATTGGCGACTTTTTCACCATGGGCCCGGAAGATGCGGCGTACGCAGTCAGCTTGATCAAACCGAAAGTTGCTGTGCCAATCCATTACGATACATTCCCGCCGATCAAACAAGATCCTGAAGAATTCAAGAAAATGGTAAAAGGCGTCGAAGTGGTAGTGATGGCAGCCGGAAGCATAATCGAAATTTAATGTCCGGTCCGGAGAACCTTGTTCTCTGGATTTTTTTTGTGGCTCCATTGCGCTGCCTTTCTTTCCGAAGCCTCAGCTGTATCATTGTTTTATTAGGGAATATGGTACACTGAAAAGAACAGCATGCAAAAGGAAAAGGTGAGAAGATGACTACTAAACATGAACAAATCCTGCAATATATCGAGAAGCTTCCAGTCGGCGAAAAAATTTCGGTGCGGCGCATTGCCAAAGAGCTGCAAGTCAGCGAAGGCACCGCTTACCGCGCAATTAAAGAAGCGGAAATCCAGCGCCTTGTTTCAACAATCGAGCGCGTCGGCACGATTCGCATCGAGCGGAAAAGCAAAGAGAATATTGAAAGGCTTACATACGCGGAAATCGTCAACATCGTTGATGGCCAAGTGCTCGGCGGACGCGCAGGCCTGCATAAATCGCTGACGAAATTCGTCATCGGCGCCATGCAGCTTGATGATATGATGCGTTACACCGAGGCAGGCAATCTGTTGATTGTCGGCAACCGCTACAAAGCCCATGAATATGCTTTGCAGGCCGGGGCTGCAGTCCTTGTGACAGGCGGTTTCGAAGCTTCTGATACGGTGAAGAAAATGGCTGATGAATACGAATTGCCGGTCATTTCGACCAGCTATGATACGTTTACAGTAGCGACGATGATCAACCGGGCGATTTATGACCAGTTGATCAAAAAGGAAATCCTGTTGACCGAAGACATATTGATCCCTCTTGAAGAAACCCATCTATTAAACGAGAAAGACACGATCAGCCGCTACCATGATAAAAACGAAGAAACCTCGCATGGCGGATTTCCCGTGGTGGACGACAATGGCAAGCTTGTCGGCATCATCACTTCACGGGACGTCATCGGCCATGCGTCATCTGAAATTATTGAAAAAGTCATGACAAAAGATCCCATCACCGTTTCTATGCAGACCAGTGTTGCAGCTGCCGGTCACCGTATGATATGGGAAGGAATCGACTTGCTGCCGGTGTCGAACGAACAAGGCAAACTGAAAGGCGTCATCAGCAGGCAAGATGTACTGAAAGCGATTCAGACCGCGCAGCGCCAGCCGCAGCAAGGGGAAACAATCGACGATATCATCAAGAGCCAGCTTAGTCAGCAGTCATCCGACAAAGTGTCGCTCGATTTTAAAGTGACGCCGCAAATGACGAACGCCTACGGTTCGATTTCCTATGGAGCCTATTCCATGATTTTGATTGAAGCGGCAACTGCGGCTTTGAAAACAAAAAACCGGAAAGACAGCGCGTTGGAAAATATGACTGTCTATTATTTGAATCCGGTCCAGCTGGATTCCACAGTGTCCATAAAGCCTGTGATTCTGGACATCAGCCGTAAATCGGCAAAAGTGGATGTCGAAGTGACATTCGACAACGAAATCGTCGGCAAAGCTTTATTGACGTTCCAGTTGCTGGACCGATAAAAGCAGACACGAAAAAAACCTCTCCAAGAAGGAGAGGTTTTAGCCGGTACAGCTATTGTGCGGCTTACTGGTTCAAGCGCGCTTCTTCGGCAACGAATTGGTGGTAATGTTTAGCTGCCTTGTAATTCGAGAACATCATCGCTAAGCCGAGCACGATGAAAATGCCGGCAATGATATACGTGACGGCCGTCTGGAAAACGAAAAGCTGGTTGATGCCGAAAAACAGCATAAAAGCACCCAACGAAAACGATGCCGTTGCGCCGTACCATTTTTTGCGGATCGGCAGCACCGCCCGGAATTGTTTTGTTTTATAATAAAAATAAAAAACAAATGATACAATGATCAATAACACGAATACTAACATAAGGGACCTCCTGTCATGCATAATTCATTTCTATTGTACTTAGAAAAGCATGGAATTGCGAATGGATTTCCTTAAAAATGGAGGAACTTGGACAATGAACAGTCAAATCATCGACACAATTGAACAGTATAGCAAGATCATTATCCATCGCCATGTCCGCCCGGACCCTGATGCTTACGGGTCACAACTCGGCCTGAAATACCTGCTGCAGCATAATTATCCAGAAAAACAGATTCTGGCGGCAGGCGAACACGATTTCACGCTCGATTTCCTCGGTTTTCCGGATACGGTTGAAGATCAGGACTACGAAGGCGCACTGGTGATCGTCACAGATACAGCTAATACCGAACGCGTCGATGACCAGCGCTACAAGACTGGCGATAAAGTGGTGAAGATCGATCACCATCCAAATGACGACGCTTATGGTGATCTGCTGCTGGTTGACATCAAGGCCAGTTCTGCATCGGAACTGGTTTTCGAATTGTTCGCATACGGGCGCGAGCATAAGGGCTGGGAGCTGCCGGCTTCAGCCGCGCGCCAGCTTTACGCCGGCATTATCGCTGATACTGGCCGCTTCCTGTTTCCAAGCACGACTGAAAAGACATTTGACGTAGCTGGCGAATTGATCAAAGCAGATTTCGACCGCAACGACCTCCACAATGGCTTGTACGAAATGGACCGCAGCCTTCTGCATCTGCAAGGCTATATCTACCAGAACTTCGTCATGGACAATAGCGGCGCGGCCTATGTCAAAATCACTATGGATATTTTAAAAGAGTTCGGCGTCACGGCGACGGAAACTTCTCTTCTAGTCGGTTCCTTAGGCAACGTCAAAGGCTTGAAAGCGTGGGTCATCTTTATCGAAGAAGAAAATGAAATCCGTGTTCGCCTGCGCTCAAAAGGCCCGGTCATCAACGGCTTGGCGAAAGAGTTCGGCGGTGGGGGCCATCCGATGGCTTCGGGCGCAACTGCCTATTCATGGGAAGAAGCGGACCGGGTCGTCACTCGCCTGAAAGAAATTTGTTCACTGTAAAAAGGAGGGATTGCGTTGTCAATGGCCTACCCGCATATATGCACTTCAGCTGATCTGCTGAAAAGTACGGTGCGCCTTGATGAGTTATTCCCTTTCCTGAAACAGCAAGGGGCCGTCTCGGCTGCCATCGTCAATACGAAATTATACGGCACACTGCCCTTTTGGGAAGCGTGCAAGAAGGCTGGCATCCATGCGGTGGCCGGCCTTTCGGCGTTCATCGAATTCGACGGACAGGAATATCCGGTGGTGCTGTATGCCCGGTCCAATGCCGGCTACCGGAATTTATTGAAAATCACGAGCGCGTTGTCGACGCGGGACAAAAACGCAATTCCGGAGCAATGGCTGAAAGCGTACAAAGACGGATTGGTCTGTGTAATTCCGAATTCACTCCAATGGACCCTAACCGACCGCAGTGAAGCGTTCCGCTATCTGCAGTCGGTGTTCGGTTCGGCATGCTTCGCGAGCGTCAGCCGGCCCGGAGGGGAGCAGACGGAATATGAAGAAAGATTTGTGGCGCAATGCACCGAATTCGGGTTTGCGATCATCGCCACTCAGGAATGCCGCTATTTGCGCGAAGAGGATGCATTTGCCTTTGAAGTCGCTTCGGCAATCGGCCAAGGCTTAAAGATGAATGATCCGGAACGCAAAAAGCCGGGGCACGAAAAAGCTTATGTGCCAACAGCCCAAGAATTTGCCGGCTGGTTCGAAGACCGCCCGGAATGGGTCGCTGAAGCAGCCACGCTGTTGGCAGGCTGCGAAGTGACTATTGCTCTGCACAGGCAATTGCTGCCGATGTTCCCGCTGCCGGAAGGGACGGACCGCTTGCGTTACATAGAAGAACTCTGCAAGGCTGGCCTTGCGGAGCGGCTGCCCGGGGCAACCGCTGCCTATTCACAGCGGCTGTCGTATGAATTAGGTGTCATCAGCCAAATGG
>DATISS010000175.1:0-6698 GCA_035468565.1 Planococcus sp. (in: firmicutes) | reverse complement strand
TCTCTTCAGACCGGCCGGATGCTGTGAAGCAAGCGTACGCCGATATGGGTGGAACGCCATGGCTTGACGGCAAACACACAGTTTTCGGCCAAGTCATCGAAGGCATGGACGTGGTTGACGCTATTGCGGCAGTCAAAAAAGAACAAGACCGTCCAGTAGAAGACATCACCATCACTTCAATCGAAGTGCTGTCAAACTGATTTTTCTTCGACTCAAGGCAGTCGATTTGTGAGAAAGGGAAGAGTTCAAGATAGGGGCTCTTCTCTTTTTTTGCTTGTGTGCTATTATTGCTGTTAATACTATGGAAATGTAAGGTGAAAACAAATGGGAATGAGTGAAATGAACAAAAGAGCCGCGAGAGTCATGGAAGAATGGGATCCTTTCTCAATCGGAGACGATTTGTACAAGGAGGAAATCGTGGATGTTGTAGCCCAATTGCAGGTGCTCGATGATCCGTCCGATTTGGCGAAACAAATCCAAAGCATCTATCAATTCTCATTCGAGAATTGGATTCCTCTAGAACATTGCGTCACCATTTCTTATAAGTTGTTGGCATTAAAGTACGAAGCGAAGTGCATTATTTAACAAGAAGCTTGTGGTGAAATTCGATATGAAGCAAAAAACTGCAGAAATTTTATCTTTCAAGTTCTTCGATAAAAGAAATGATTCGCTATTAAGAATTACTTTTGAGTGAAGCGGAAAGCGTCCGCCTGTCTCTGTCCCTGTCCCTGCAACGCTGCGCTAGCTTCGGGACATGAAAAACCGTTGCAACGCTGCGCTAGCTTCGAGACATGAAAGTATGCTGGAGCGAAATGAAAAGAGCTGAAGTGAATGTTCGACAACCAAAAAAAGCTTTCGGCCCATTGGCCGAAAGCTTTTTTTATTGAGCTGATTCTGTACCGTCCAGCAGATTGGTTGCTGGCACTTCAAGAGCATTAGAAAGTTTTAAGATGGTTTGTGTAGATGGTACTTCTTCGCCAGCTTCATAAGCTTGGAGTCGGGCAACGCCGATCCGGGCTTTCAATGCCAATTCGTCTAACGACAAATTACGTTCTTCACGAAGGAACTTTAACTGAGTATGCAAATCTTTCTTCATATAAATACACTCCTTTGCAAAATGTTGCATGTAATTAAATGAATCATACCATAAAATTCCTATTTGAGTAAACGGAATTATGGCAGTTTAGGAACAAATAGCCCCTTAGAAAATGGATAAGATCCCTTGGATAAAGACAACGACGATAGCTACAGGCGCAACGTATCGCACTAATGCGCGCCAAACTTGGAACCATACTGTCTGACCAGGCAATTCCATTTCAGCTTCATGTTTTTTCAATACATATCCGGCGAACAGCGCAGTGAATAATGCACCCATCGGCAAGCCGATCCGGCTAGTCAAAATATCCATGAAATCGAAGAATGTATAGCCGAACATAAACGGTTGCGACATCACGCCGAACGACAACGCGCTTGGTATGCCGAAAAGGAAAATGACCAATCCGTATAGCCATGCTACGCGAACGCGGCGGTCGAATTTATTTTTTACGATGATCGAAACGCCGATTTCAAGCATGGAGATGGATGAAGTCAACGTGGCGAAAAGCATGAGCACAAAGAAAATGATCATCAGCAAACCGCCCATGAATAATTGATCGAAAATGGCCGGGAGGATGATAAAGACCAATCCAGGCCCTTGATCCGGCGTGTAGCCAAGTGCGAAAACTGCCGGGAAAATGATAAGTCCTGCCATGATGGAAATAAGAATGTTCAATCCGGCAACGCTGACAGCGGAGCGGGAAAGATTCTCGGATTTCGATAAATACGATGCATAAGTCATCATGCCCGCAACACCGACGCTCAAGGAGAAGAAAGCTTGCCCGAGCGCAATCAATGCGGTTTTGAAATTAAAGAATGACCAGTCTGGCACGAACATGAATTTAACGCCTTCCATGGCACCGTCCAAAGTTAATGAACGAACCATCAGGATGACAAGGAAAATCAACAGCCCTGGCATCATGATTTTGCTGGCGCGTTCGATGCCGCCTTTGATGCCGCCTTGGACGATCCAGATTGTCAGCAGCATGAAAGCGGCTTGCGCAAGAATGACTTCCAATGGATTGCCGATGATGCCGCCGAATAATTCAGCGAAATCAGCGTCGCCCAGATTTGATAGCTGGAACAATAATGAGCGGCCGAGATAAGAAAGGATCCAGCCCCCGACAACACTGTAGAAAGATAAGATGATAAAAGAGAAAAAGAGTCCAGACCAACCGATTAAAAACCATGGTTTTCCAGGTGCCTGTTTTTTTAATGCGCTGACAGGATCTGCCTGTCCGCGTCTCCCGATGACGAATTCAGCCAGCAAAATCGGCAAGCCGATTGCCAAGGTGCTGATGATAAAGAGCAAGATAAAGACACTGCCGCCATTTGCACCGGTTTCATAAGGGAATTTCCAAATTGCCCCTAATCCGATGGCACTTCCCGCTGCTGCGAGGATAAAGCCGAGCTTTGATGTCCATTGATCACGTTTCTGCATTTTCTCACTCCTAAACTATTTGGATTTTTTAATTCTACACGACCCGTCTATAAAAAAATAGAGACAATCCAAAGCAAGGGTACATTGTCGTGTATAATAAACAAATAAAGGAAAAGTATTGAATATTTACGCAAAAGAGGTGGGTTTCAAAATGGATGCCAATCAACAGACGAATCGTATTCAAAATGAGCGAAATCAGATGATAACGGAATGGACGCCGCAATTGCTCAGGCAAGTCATGCGTTTCGGCTTTCAAAACGGCGTGCCGGCCGACAAATTAAATGCATTCCAGCAGGCTGTATACAATGAATTTTCTTTAATGCCGTTGAATAGCGATACAGAGACAGACATTCAAGTATATAAATCAGCCCTTTCGAAGCTGCATCCATTTACCGGAGGTGAAGAAGCTTCGGAAGAAATGTTCCGCTTTCCTGAAGACAGGGAAACACACAAAGCAATATTGGCATTGGATGCGCCGGAACGTATTGCATTGACGCTGCATTATTTGCAGGGCAAACGGTTGCAGGAAATAAGCAGAATAATTGGGTGTTCGGAATTACAGGCACAGGAAAGCATGCAGGCGGGATTACTGCATTTACAGGAGAGCTTGGGCGTGCGGGAAACTGCGGCAGCTGAGACGCGCCTTGAATTTGCCAAGAAATCCTATACCCGCATCGAGTTCAGCGTGGCAGAAAATAAAGAGGCGGAAGAAGAAATTCTGCACATTGATGAAACTGCGCCAATCCCGGCGCCAGTTTCAAAACGCAGCAAAGTGCTCCTCGCCACAGCCGGGCTGTTTTTGACAGGGGTCATCGGCACCTCTTTTATAATGGACAACGCTAAACCGGATTTGCCGCTGACAGCAGCTGAAGCGGCAAATGAAAATCAGATCACTGTTGAAATGCTCGAACGCTGGAAAGGGCAATACAACGAAATCCGGGAGTCATCTCCAAAACGGCTTGGCCTTGATGAAACTACATACAACCAGTTGGAATACGTAAAAAAAGCGGATCAGCAAATGGAGCGCTTGTTGAGCAATCAAAATGCCGAAAAGATGAAAAATGAGCAAAAAAAGATGCAGCGGCAAGTGGACGAGTTGATGTTGCAGATCGAAACGCCGAAAGAGATGGTGTTGCTTTTTAACGACGCGTTTTTATCGAGTGCTGAAACGCAGAAATTCCTGGTAAATTATGCTCTGAAGTCAAAAGAATTGATGCTGCTGTCGGAAGAGGTTTTGGCAAATAATAATGAGGAACTCGCGGAAGTGGAGGTCAACGGGGAATTGTCGGCCGAAAAATTGCTTGCGGGCCGCAGCGACTTCTCGGAAGAGGTTCAGAACTTGGTAGATTCCCTCAGCGAACGAAGCCTGACGGTCATTAAGCATCCGTTAGAGGACCGTTTCATCACACGTCGGAATACGGAAGCACTGCACTCAAGCAATTTGCTGAATAACGATTACGAAGCGAGCAATTATGTTGGTCTTTTGATGAATGATCCATACTTTGATGAAGAGGGCCTTTTGCAACCCGTAAGCCAGATGCCATACATCCTGACATCATTTGAACGCCCGTTGCTAGAATCCGTGGACTCTTCTCCGCTATATCAGGATTTTGCAGCTGTTTTTCAGCATACTTTTTTTCTGACGATGAAAGGCGGAGAAGGCCAGACGGTTTTTGACAGGCATGGGATTGTAAAAGGGGAATACCAGGAAGCGTGGAAGCAAATGGCCGAGCAATCCGGCAATCCGCTGATTTATGTCATGCTGCCCATTATAGAAGAAATGGAAGCAAGTGGCTGGACGGGCTCGAAAAGTTACGATGAACTAGGGTATGACAGCATCATAGAAGCGCTGGAAATGGAGAAAGCAGGCAAGCTTGCAGCGAAATTGCCGAATGGTGACGTTGCAATCGAACAGCAGCTCATTCAATTGGAACGGCACGATTTTGCAGCGACCGAGAAGCTCTACAAGGACTTTTCAGCGCAGCACGACTTGGCCCTGCTGAAAAATGTGCTGCCGCTTGATGTTTTGCTGCTGTTCGACCACGCGAATAGCATTGGCGACGCTGACACAATGTGGCATCTATTGTCCGGGCAATCGAAGCCGCCGCTCGCTGAGTACAAGCGGATCTGGCGCCAGCAGCCTGGTTTTCAAGAATATATCAAATGGATAGAAGTGAACGAAGGGCAAATCACGCGCATAGGGCCGAGGCTGCATTTGTACCTGTCCATCAGCCCGAAGGACGAAACAGTTTATCCGCAGTTCACGCCTAGCCTCGTTATGCAGGGCGATGCAACATGGTTTGTGCAGTATCACCTTTATGAAAACTATGATTTGAGCGAAAAAGATTCAGTTTATAAAAAGAATGTGTATGCCTTGTACAATGAATTCAATGAGAGCTTAGACGAAAAAGTACTCGATGAAGCGTCGCCGGGGGAAATCGCGGGAATGCTTTTGAAGGCTTTTGAAGAAGAGAACACAACCATGCTTCTCTTGCTTTTCGAAGGGCCAGAGGCGTTGGAAGAGTCATATCTTCTGACACAACTGTCTGGAAGAAGCGTGCCACATTTTTCCGACGTGCTGAGCGTAGCCTTTTACAGTGACTCCTTTTACTATGGAAACGGAAACGGAAATGGCGGCATGGAACACGGCAGCTTCCAATTCGAAGGCCCGAACGACGGTGCTGACATGGAATTCAACCAATTAACCATGGTCAAAACCCCATCAGGCTGGCGCTTTGGAGACTTGAATATGTATTGATTTTACTCTGCTAACCATTCTGTGTTATAATTTACAGATGCCAATAAGGTGTACAGGATAATTAGATAAGACTAGGAGCGGGTAAAACATGACAAATTTTAAAACAGGCGACACAGTAACAGGTAAAGTAACAGGAATTCAGCCATACGGTGCTTTCGTAGCATTGGACGATCAGACACAAGGATTGGTCCACATCTCAGAAATCACGCATGGCTACGTAAAAGAAGTTAGCGAATACTTGGCAGTAGGCCAAGAAGTTAACGTTAAAGTTTTGGAAGTTGATGACAAATCTAAAAAAATCAGCTTGTCAATCCGTGCACTACAAGAGCAGCCACCAGCAGCTCAGCGCACTGAAAAACCAAAACAATCCCTTCAATCACACGTAAACGAAAGTGATTCTGAAGGATTCAACTCTTTGAAAGACAAAATGCAAGAGTGGATTAAACGTTCTGGACAGTAAGAAATGTTATAGCGCTTAGGCGCGACAAAAAAACGAAGCGCAGACATCATGTCTGCGCTTCGTTTTTTTTGATTTTCCGCAATCGGTATTGCAGGTTTTGCCGGCTCATGCCGAGCGCCGCTGCAGCTTTCGTAACGTTGCCGCCATGAAGATCCATCGCTTTTTTCAAGTAATAGCTTTCAGCTTCCTGCAGGTAATCATCGAGCGGCAGCACTTCTTTACCAGAATGGACGATGAAATCCTCGGGGGACAAAGCGTGCTTGTTCATCGTCTTCCATTTAAAATGCTGCGGCAGCAATTCCGCCGCAAGCGACTCTTCGGTCGTCAAAAGGGAGGTCGCTTCATCGAGGAGCAATTCAAGCTCCTTTAAATTGCCTGGCCAATCATAGGACAATAACATCTCTTCAGCTTCTTTTGTTAAACTGCGGACCACGGAGCCGAATTTCATGCGGTGCCTGGACAGATAGTCGTAAACGAAAGGCATGATATCTTCTTTTCGGTTGCGGAGCGGCTCAAGCTGGATGGTCATAGCCGAAAAGAAATAATAAAGTTCTTTCAATAATTTTTGAGACGCAATGAGCTCCACTGGATCTTCACCGACACTGGCGATAAAATAAGTGTTCTCGTTGGAGAGCTCCTTCGCCATTTGCAGCAAATGGGATTGCAGAGGCAGTGGCAGCAAATCGATGCGTTCACAATAGACGGTTCTGTGCGGCGTATCCGCCAAGTCTTCCTGCAGCCGGTCGATCAATTCACTGTCTGTGCCGTGGCAATACAGCGTGAAAAGCTGGCCGCTGGAGGCTGATGACGAGTGGATCGACTCAGCGATCAATTCTTTTCCAGTGCCAGATTCGCCTACCAATAAAACCGGCAACTTCAATGTCGCCGCTTTTTCCGCTGTCTGGATCACTTTTCTCCTGCTCTCCGAGACTGCGGTGATGCTT
>DATISS010000174.1:0-4228 GCA_035468565.1 Planococcus sp. (in: firmicutes) | reverse complement strand
TAGGACCGGGTTTGTCTCCTTTTAAGTAAGCCAAGACACCATTTCCGCCTACATTCGCGCGGACCTCATGCCCCAATTTTTCATGAAAATCCGCAATATATTTTGCGGTGTTTTCCTCTTGAAAAGAAAGTTCTGGGTTTTGGTGAAGATGGCGCCTGATTTCAACAATTTCTTCGTACAGTTCATCTAAACGACTGAATAATGGGTTCAATGGATACACTCCTTTTAGTTATAGAATAAGTTTGATTTTTATCACATTAGCATACCTATGCAGGTCTGTACATCTCATATACAATTTTTGAGTATTTCGACTTATTACGGTTATCGAAACTTTTTAACCAAAGCTGGAGCGAAAAAGCGTACAAATTTCGGGCATGATTTGTCAGAAAAAGGGGAGAACGGAACATTCACATTCGAATTGGAAATAGAGTAGAATTGAATTTATTATCAGCTCAAAAAATGATTCGAGGTGTTGGAGTGGATCAATCGCTTGTATGCATAACTGCCTATTCCAATAAGTTTTGGAAAATCAAAGTCCAAGGCAATATGTTTATCGTTTCCTATGGAAGAATCGGAACGATGGGTTCAGTAAATACCAGGGAATTCGTTTCGGAAGAGCTTTGCCTAAAAGAAGCAAGCAAGCTGATCCAGTCGAAGTTCAAAAAAGGCTACCGGGAAATCGACAGGGAAGAGGAGTGCGTTCAAATTGCCGGCATGTCGGCAGACGGGTTCTGGGAGCTTTTGGATTTGGCGCACAAAAAAGGAGAGGACTCGGAGGAGCAGCTGGAATGGCTCGTTGCCAAGCTATCAAAAAAACCGGTAAACGACATTATCCGTTTTGATTACCATTTCAACCAACATTATTATCGCTCGTATACGTCTGATTTGTGGGCGGCGGCGTATATCATTATGGGCGGCTGCTCGGATGATTCTTTTGACTATTTCCGAGCGTGGCTTCTATTTCTTGGAAAAGAACCGTATGAAGCGGCGATCCGCCACCCAGAAAACATCATCCCGTACCTGAAAGAGCTGGAAGACGATGTTCCTGAATTCGAGGAGTTCCTTTACGCTGCGAGCATGGCGTTCGAAGAAAAGACAGACATGGACCAAGAGGAGTACCTCGATTTGTACTGGAAGCTGTCGGGCGATCACTATGAACAGCCGGTTATGGAGTTTGATTGGGACGAGGAAGACGAAGAAGGGCTGTGCAGGAAGTTTCCGCTATTGTGGGAATTGTATGGGGCGAATCCTTTAGCTTAGAGAAAAGTCGATAGATGATTTATTTTCAAATGAGCGTTATGTAAATTTATGTAACTACATAAAAATAATTTACTTTTTCAGGAAAATAAATGCCGTAGACGTAACTGTGCTGGCACTTGTGGTAAAATGGGGGAAATACATTATTAGGTGTGGAAACAATGAAAAAGAAAACTAAAGCGAAACGCGGCAGGCGCCTGAAGCTCTGGGTTATGGTCATGCTGCTTCCGGCAACGGTCGTTTTGGCGTCTATATTGATCATGGTTTTTTATACGATCATCCCGGATGCGATCAAACACAATATAAAAGAATCACCGAAAAACCTGTTTGAAATCGAATTGCCCGAAGAAAATATTCCACTGTATCAGGAAGCTGCCGAAGCTTACGGCATTCCTTGGACGCTGCTGGCTGCGCACCACCGCATTGAAACGAAGTTTTCCACGATGGATCCGCTCCTGTCGCCAGTTGGGGCGGAAGGGCATCTTCAATTCATGCCGTGCACATTTGTCGGCTGGACCTACCCATCTTGTTCAGGTCTTGGCAAAGGGGAAATTCCAGAAGCGGCTAAAACTGATCCGGCGGTTATTGCGGAATACGGCGGTTATGGCGTGGACGGCAACAAAGACGGCATAGCGGACCCGTACAATCTGACTGATGCGCTTTACAGCGCAGCGAATTACCTGGCGAAAAACGGAGCGGCAAAAGGGGAGTTGGAACGCGCGATTTTCCAATACAACCACAGCGACGAATACGTCGAAGATGTGCTGCATTATTACCATAAGTATGAAAAGGAATTCGCGGCGGAATAGACTAAAGAAAAAAGGAAGTCCCGTCAGCCATATGGCTGACGGGACTTCCTTTTTGTGGGTGTTAAATTATGATCTGTTGCGGCCTTTTCTCATTGAACCTAAGATCAAGCTCAATACGAATACTAGAACCAAAGCACCAATCAATGCTGGTACGATGTATACGCTCCAGATTTCTGGACCCCATTGTCCTAATAGCATGCCGCCTAACCATGCTCCGACGATACCGGCGATAATGTTACCAATGATTCCGCCCGGAATGTCTTTGCCTAAAATCATACCTGCTAGCCAACCGATGATACCACCCATGATCAAGTAAAGAATGAATCCCATTTGTTCCAACTCCTTTTAGTTATGAATAATTGCTACACTCTAGATATAACCTGATTTGTGACATTTGAAACATACTTTGTGAAAAAAATTATTTCAGCTCGGCTCCAAGTGTGTTTTGAAAATGCCGCAATGCCCAAGAATGGCCTTCCGGATCGAAGCTGGCAACAGCCTCTTCGTGGATGACAATGCTATAGCCTTTATTGTAGGCATCGGTCGCTGTATGAAGGACGCAGATGTCCGTGCAGACACCGACAATGTGCAATTCCTGGATGCCTCGCTCAGACAGCATGAGTTCCAGATTCGTTCCGGCAAAGGCGCTGTAGCGCGTTTTGTCGAGCCAGATGATGTTATTCTGGTGTTTTTCGTAGACGTCGGCTAGTCGACCATAAAGATTTCTGCCGGCCGTCCCGCGGATGTTATGGGGAGGGAACAGCTTGGCTTCGGGATGCAAGTCGTCTCCATGTTCATGCAGATCCACCGGAAATACCGTAAAATGCCCTTCCGCAATAAACTCTTCAACCAACCCACAAATTTTATCTTCGATTTCCTGTCCCGGTTTGCCGACTGTCAACGCACCGTTGTCTGCGACAAAATCCACTGTGTAATCAACTACCAATAATGCTTTTTTCATAATTATCCTCCTCATATATTAGCTCCAGAGCCATTGATGTTGTTCCTTAACAAGAGCGTAAGGGACGCCTCGCCATACCATACCCGAATTTCTTTCCGTCATTGCAAAATTTTTATTGATATTTAACAGAAAATTCTGTATAATCCTTAAAAGGAGATGACAGCTATGCAATATGAAAACGTAGAAAAGCTAAATCGCCAAGGCCTCTGGTTCGTTGTCATTCACACATTAATCCTGTTTAATTTCGTTATCGACTTTGAATTTTTCATGTAGCCATTAGTCCGAAAAGCCTGCCCCCGTTAAGGGAACAGGCTTTTTTTTATTGCCGCTTAATCCCTTTTCAGCCGGGTCAGCGATTCTTTCAGCATGCGGGAAGCCGAGTCGAGCGAAACGCCGAGAGTTTCCTGGATCTCCTCCAGATTTTTGTGCTCCACAGCATACAAGTAATGCACGTACGCAAAACGGATGTCGCCCGAACGGATCGGCGTGCCGACAAAATCCGTCAGCGCTTCGGTATAATCCGACAACGAACCCATCTTGAACATCGAATAGCCTTCTTTCGTTTTCGATGACAGCAAATACGGTGTATCCCGTAAAACGGCGCGTTCCATGGCATCCCGCAGCACCGGAACTTCCTTAGCCTTGAACTCCAACTGGCATGCGTAGCCGTCTTTCTTCTCGAATGTCAGCGCTAAGGTGTCGCCATGATCAGCAAAATCATCGATTTCGATGGCTGCCATATCCCGCAGACGCAATCCACGCATATATAGAAGGAACAGAATTTTCGCATTCAGCGACAGTCCGTCCGATTCGAGCACCGCGTCTTTCTTTTCCAACAAATCTTCGTAGTTGATATGAATATCAGCGGGCGTCAAGTCAAGCTTTTGCGCCAATTTAAACTTCGGCATAAAATCAACAGGGATCTTGCCAATCTGCCACATATAATCAAACCATTGCCGGATATGGATCAGCTTGCGGTTCAGCGTACTGTCCTTAATGCCGGTTTCGTGCTGCTCCTGCAGGAATTTCTGGATATCAGACGGCCGGATTTCATGCGGCTCCACCGTTTTTTTATAGGTTTTCCGAAGATAGGCGAACAGCGCGCGGATCAACTGGACTTCGTGGATCACCGTATTCGGGCTGATGCCGTTTTTCAAGCGGTACTTCTCGTATCCATAAGGCATAAAGCAACACCTCTTCT
>DATISS010000173.1:0-3017 GCA_035468565.1 Planococcus sp. (in: firmicutes) | reverse complement strand
CATCCGGCAGCAGCAGAAAATCGATGCCAACATAATCACTCTTCAGTGCGCGCGCGATCCGAAAAACGTCTTGTTCCTGCGCAGCAGACAATTCATATTTGGCCGCTTCACCGCCAAGAGTGTAATTCGCTTTGAACGATTCGGCGGAACTGCGCTTCACCGCAACAACAACTTTCCCCCCAATAACATAAGCGCGCACATCACCATTATGCTCGACGATCGGCTGGAAGACGAGGGGAGGCGCAAATGCAGGGATTTCAGCGGGCGAATGGATGATGTCCACACCGTGCCCGCCATGTCCGCCAACAGGCTTCATGACGCAAGGATACGCCTGCGGCTCACGGTAAGTCGGACTCGCCGGCACACCGAGCAGAGTCAATAACCCGAAACTTTGCCATTTGTCATTGGCGATGCGGTTGACTTCGGCGCGGTTCATCAAGCGCACGCCGTGGTCCTCGAGGAAACGCATCGCACCTGGCTGCCGCGTCCGGTTCAGCACGGTAAAGCCGGACAACTTAGCAGCAAGCGCGGACAAGCCGGCAAT
Source organism: Planococcus sp. (in: firmicutes) (assembly GCA_035468565.1). Classification (GTDB taxonomy): domain Bacteria; phylum Bacillota; class Bacilli; order Bacillales_A; family Planococcaceae; genus Planococcus. Next base: position 2,473 of record DATISS010000173.1, on the reverse strand, counting down.
CGACCAATCATCCCACAGCAGCAAATCGAAATCGCCGAAGCGCTCTAGTTCGCGAATAAACTCTCTGTTGCGTTCGGCATCCGCCGGCTCATACAGCAAAATCATGCCAAGTCCTCCAGTATGTATGCAATCATGGCGTCCGCGACGTTGATGCCGGTGACGTTCAGGATATTGCGGATGTGCGCCGCTGCATTCACTTCGCAAACAAGCGGCTGGCCGCCTTCGCCGAACAACAAATCGACGCCGGCAAATTCCGCGCCGACTGCTTCAGCAGCCTGCAAGGCAATTGTCTTCTGAGCTTCTGTCAAATCAATCTGGGAAGCCTGTCCACCGTTCGTGATGTTCGCGCGGAAATCCGTTTCGGAATGTCGCTGCATCGCGGCGACGATCTTGCCGCCGACGATATTGACGCGGATATCGCGCCCGCGGCTCGTTGCGATAAACTCCTGGAACACAAAATCAACGCCGCGCAGCGATTCGACTTTAGCGTAGAACTCGGTTTTATTTTCAATCAAATACACTTTCATGCCGAAGGAACCATGGCCTTCTTTGATGACCATCGGCAAGCCAATTGCGGCGATGACGCGTTCGAAATAGCCGGATCCCAGGATCGAGAAATCCGGATAAACTTTCGGGGCGACGATCGTTTTCGGCATCGGCAGGCCCCGTTCAGCCAAGCGGATATATTGCGTCGCCTTGTTGTCGCACAGGCCGATGACCGCCGGATCGTTATAAACCGGCACGCCGCGGCTTTGCAGGAAATGGCCGAGCAGGATGTCCTTATCGAGCAGCACAGCAAAATCAGGCAGCGCGGATTCAGCCGACAGATCCATCAGCACTTCATAATTTTTTATGGACTTCGCCTCTAGACCGGCGCGCTCTGCTGCGTCCGCGACGAGCCGCGCCTGGTCCGCGAATTTATCCGAAATCAAACTGCCATTATATATTACCCAACAAGTCGTCATTTCTACTCCACCTTCATGATATAATAAGTCTCAAAAAAGTGTATCATGTTTCACGCGGAAAGAAGGCTAAAAATGATAAATGGACTCGACAGCTATAAAAAGAAATGGAAGCTCCCATCCGACACGGCCATCAAGCCGGGTTTGGAGGCGGTCACCGCGGCCTTGGCCGAATTAGGCGATCCGCATAAAACGGGGAATTTCGTCCACATCGCCGGCACAAACGGCAAAGGGTCCACCGCCGCATTTTTAACTTCCATCCTGCGTGAGCACGGAAAATCGGTTGGCAACTTCTTCTCGCCGGCAATCGAAGATTTGCACGACCAAATCCAACTCGACGGCGTACCCGTGCCGCCAGAAGAACTTGATAAAGCGATGGAGCGGCTGGCAAGCATCAAGACGCCGCTGACGGATTTCGAATTGCTGACGGCTGCGGCTTTTCTGGTGTTCCAGGGCAAAGCGCCCGATTACGCCATTATCGAAGCAGGCATGGGTGGGCGCTTCGACAGCACGAATGTCATCGACTCCTCCATAGCCATCATCCCCTCTATTGCGATGGAACACGTGAATTTTCTGGGAGACTCTCTGGAAAAAATTGCTTCACATAAATCTGGCATTATAAAAAAATGGAAGCCTGTCGTTGTCGGTCCGCTGCCGGAAAGAGCGCTTAAGGTAGTAGAAGAAACCGCAGAAGCGCTTCACGCAGAAGTGATCCGGCCGACAAGCCCCGTGGAAATCGAACTCAAGCTGAAAGGCGCACACCAACAACACAACGCGGCGCTCGCCAATGAAGCAGCGAAAGAACTTCTCGGCTTAGCATACAATGAAGAAAAAGCCCGAAACGCAATGGCGAAAGCCAGCATCCCGTTCCGCTTCGAGGAAATTCTGCCGGACCTCATCCTCGACGGCGCCCATAACGAGGCCAGCATCAAAGCGCTCGCAGAGACGGTGGAAGCGTGCTATCCCGGTAGGCCGATCCATATCGTCATGGGGCTTTTGAAAGACAAGGATTATATCCCTATCCTGCGGCAACTCGAACTTTTCGGCAGCCGTTTCACGTTCGTCGATTTTGAAAATGACCGCGCGTTGCCAGCCCAAACTTTATTTTCTGAAAACAAGTGTAAAATAAAGACAATTGTGAAAAGTTGTGATATATTACCTGTACCTAAAAATAAAGAAGTGACAATAGTCACTGGTTCTCTTTATTTATTATCAATACTAAAACGAGACCATTACCGGATTTTCCAAAATTTCAGCCCACGGTAAACGCAGCTGAAGTTTTTTCTGAATGGCTCCACGCTGTCTCCTGATCGATCCCTGTTTGCCCGGCGGCGAAAAAACCGTCCTGCCTAGGGATAAGATTCAATGGATACTCCGCAAAACCGCTGCGCTTTCCCGCAGGCGTTTCCGCAGTTTTGCTCCGTATCTATAAATAGAAGAACCACTTGAGCTTTTTTATTTTTCATAGAGCTTATCCAGCTCCGGCGCGTCAAGGGGCTAGGCGAAGCAAT
>DATISS010000172.1:0-6505 GCA_035468565.1 Planococcus sp. (in: firmicutes) | reverse complement strand
AAAACATGTGCTCCTGTCTCTGCATCGCTACGCTAGCTTCGAGACATTAAAGTGCGTTGCAGCACTTCGTGCTTCGTCGCAAAGGTATTTTCCCAATTCTTGGGTCAATACCTTCGCAGCTGTTTTGCGGAATATCGACAATTAAAAATTCATTAGTTTAATTTATACAATAATCCATATTCCTTTATTATAGTAGAAAGGTGATCAAAATGCACCCACTCCAACATAAGCTGTTCATCCAATTCCTAATCCATTTCAATAATGAAAAAGATTATTTCGAATGCCACGAAGTCGGCGAAGAATATTGGAAGTCCCTTGCCCCTAAAGACAAGATGCATCCATTGACTGGCTGGATCCAATTGGCGGTCGGCATGTATCATTGGCGCCGCAGCAATTATCCCGGCGCATTGCGCTCTTTTATCCGCTCACGGGCCAAACTCGCTGATGCGGGCGTTTGGGTAGAGGGTTTCGACCATGATCAATTGATCGAGGATTTGAACAGCGCCATCGCCGCAGTGACTGAACGCGAGCCTTTCGACCATTTCGATATACCTGTCGACTCGCTGGAAATCCAGGCGTCCATCGCGCAATACCTGCTTGACCATCCGCTCGAAGCACAGGATCCCCATTTCATCATGCACAAACACCGCTTGAGAGATCGGACGTCAATCATTAATTTGCGCGAACAGCGAAAAAAAAGAAATCTGGAGTTATAAAATATCGAACGAAAGTCGCAGCAAAAATGATGCGTAACTTGCCGTCATTCCCCACTTTAAGCCTGTTTAACACAACATCTTTATCTCAACATAATATTTAACGCCAAACAAAAAGGCACTGGATTTTAATCCAGTGCCTTTTTTGTGAAGATTTCAGCAACGGGCTATTAGATCCGCGCCTTTTTTTCCAAACATTTGTGGATGAATGCGTCCGTTTCTTCCGTTGTGCGCATTTCTTTCCCGTTCATCAGCTGCTGGATTTTCTCAATCATCGCTTGGCCGATGCCTTCTCCCCGATGGGACGGGTTCACGGAAACGTGATGGAGCGTGAAATGATCTTCGTGCACTTCTACCCCTAAAAGGCCGACAAAATCGTCACCTTTTTTCCAAAGGAATAATTGCCAATCCGGATTTTCTTCATATATGTGCATTGTCTGCTGCAATTTCTTCAACTCACGCTCTCTAGGCATGAATGAAAGAAGCCCCATAGCGATTTTTTCAAAAGATTTCTTATATCTAAATAACATATTCAATCCCTCATTTTCGTCTTTAAACGGCTTTTTCCATCCTACTATAGATTCGCAAATAACTCAAGTTTACACGCAATCAGCCGGTTACTACATTTTTCGCCAAAAAGAGCCAGTAGACCAGTCCCCAGGCAATGGCCAACACTAAGAGCATCACCAATAAAATCAAATTCCCTTTTTTCATATCTTTTCTTCCTGCGGCGCATAAGACATGTCTTGCTTCACTAAATCTTCGAGTGTCTCCCGTTTGACGACGAGCTGGTGTCTGCCGTTTTCAGCAAATACCACAGCTGGACGCGCCAAGCGGTTATAATTGCTGGCCATCGAGTAGCCGTATGCACCGGTGCAGAAGACCGCAAGGATGTCGCCAGCTTCAGCAACCGGCAGTTCCGCCTGTTCAATCAGCTTATCGCCCGATTCGCAGCATTTTCCTGCAATGGTGTATTGCTCGGTTGCCGCCACTCCCGCTTTGTTAGCAATTAATGAACTGTATTTCGCACCGTATAACGCGGGCCGGATATTATCCGACATGCCTCCGTCAACAGCGGCGTATTTTCGTGTGCCCGGCACTTCTTTCATCGAGCCGATTGTGTAAAGCGTCGTACCGGCATCTCCTACCAGCGAACGGCCTGGTTCAATCCAGATTTCCGGCAGCGGGTATTTCTGTGCATCTGCTGTTTTCTTGACAGTGCTGATCATGTCTTTGACGTAGACAGACGGCTCCAAAGGCTCGTCTTCAGCTGTATAGCGGATGCCAAATCCGCCACCTAAGTTCAATACAGGACAAGTGTAGCCTGTTTCTTCGCGCCATTGCGCCATTTTTCCGACCAGCTTTTCAGCTGCCATGCTGAACGCGGCAGTATCGAAAATCTGGGAACCGATATGGCAATGGAGGCCCAGCAAGTTCAGGAACTGGTGCTCATACGTTTCTTTAAACGCTCGATCCGCTTGGCCGTTATTCAAGTCAAAGCCGAATTTGGAGTCTTCCTGTCCGGTCGTGATGTAATCATGCGTGTGCGCTTCAATTCCTGGCGTTACGCGGAGCAGTATATTCATTGGTCGTGCGAGCTCTTCAGAAAGTTTCTTCAGCTGGCTGATTTCATAAAAATTATCGACGACGATGCAGCCGATTTTCTCATCGAATGCCATGCGAAGTTCCGCGTCGCTTTTATTATTCCCGTGGAAATGGATTTTCTCTTTCGGAAAGCCTGCTTGAAGAGCGGTGTAAAGTTCTCCACCCGACACCACGTCCAACGACAAATTTTCCTGCGCCGCCACCTGGTATATGGCAATGCTTGAAAAAGCTTTGCTGGCATAAGCCACCTGGTAGCCGATCCCCGCATCCTCGAATGTTTTTTGGAACGCACGGGCGCGGTCCCGGAATAATTGAATATCGTATACAAAAAGCGGTGTGCCGTATTCTTTCGCTAAATCCACAGCATCCGTGCCGCCGATGGCCAAATGGCCTTTGTCATTGATGTTTTGTGTACCGTATAAATGCATGATGTCCCTCCTGAGCTTTGCGGACGGAAGACCGTATAAAAAAAACTTGCTGAGAATAAACTCAGCAAGGTCTCTTAATCGGTTATCAGCGCCGAAATCAGCTGAGTCTTTTCAACCGGTCCGCTTGAATATTCAATACTATTATATATCATATTTATGCAATCTGCGAGTTCTTCTGTATTTGCATAAATTGTCGCCAACGATTCGCCTTCTTTGACAAAATCGCCGACTTTCTTGTGAAGCACAATGCCGACAGCCAAATCGATTACCGATTCTTTCGTTGCTCTTCCGGCACCAAGTACCATAGCTGCAGTACCGATTTCGTCGGCTTCCATGAAGGAAATATAGCCTTCTTTTGGCGAAGGGACTTCTTTCGTGAATTTCGCTTGCGGCAGCAGACTGACATCGTCGACAACCGCAGGGTTTCCGCCTTGGGCCGCAATGAATTGCTTCATGACTTGGAGCGCTTTGCCGTTAGCAATCACTTCTTCAAGCATCGCCCGTGCTTCTTCCAAGGTCTCCGCTTTGCCGCCGACAACTACCATTTGGCTGCCGAGAACGAGGCATAATTCCGTCAGATCTTCCGGTCCGTTGCCTTGCAAAGTTTCAATCGCTTCTTTCACTTCCAGCGCATTGCCAATGGCGTAGCCGAGGGGCTGGCCCATGTCGGAGATGATCGCCATTGTTTTGCGGCCGGTTGAGTTGCCGATGCCTACCATAGCATGCGCCAATTCTTTCGCATCCGCTTCTGTTTTCATGAATGCGCCTTCGCCTATTTTCACGTCCAAGACGATGGCGTTTGCGCCGGCTGCAATTTTTTTGCTCATGATCGAACTTGCAATCAACGGAATGCTATTGACTGTCGCCGTCACATCGCGCAGTGCGTAAAGTTTTTTATCGGCTGGCGTCAAGTTGCCGCTTTGGCCGATGACCGCCAATTTGATGTCATTGACTTGTTTGATGAATTCTTCAGTGGTCAATTCAACGTGAAAGCCTTCGATCGCTTCAAGTTTGTCGATTGTACCGCCGGTGTGGCCAAGGCCGCGTCCGCTCATTTTCGCGACCGGCACGCCGCATGCTGCAACCAATGGTCCGAGCACTAACGTCGTCGTGTCTCCCACGCCGCCAGTAGAATGCTTGTCGACTTTAATGCCCTCGATGGCTGATAAATCGATTTGGTCGCCCGAGTTGGCCATTGCCATCGTCAAGTCGGCGCGTTCACGTTCGGTCATGTTTTGGAAATAAACCGCCATCAGAAATGCGCTCATCTGGTAATCGGCAATTTCACCTTTTGTGTAGCCCGTAATGATAAACTGAATTTCCTCAGTCGTCAGTTCGGAGCCGTCTCTTTTCTTTTCGATCAAATCCACCATTCTCATGACTCGATCTCCGCCTTTCTCATTTTAAGTTCGCTAAGATACTCGTGCCGAATTGCGGCATAGGCGCCGAGAAATTATCTGCAATCGTTGCGCCGATATCAGCAAATGTTTTGCCAAGCGCCAATTCCTTGCCGCCTTTAAAACGCGGCGAAAATGCAAGCAATGGCACAAATTCGCGTGTATGGTCAGTGCCTGGGAATGTCGGGTCGTTGCCGTGGTCAGCCGTGATAATCAGCAAATCGTCCTCGTTCATCCGGTCGAGCATTTCCGGCAATCTGCGGTCGAACGCTTCAAGCGCTTCCGCGTAGCCTTGCGGGTCACGCCTGTGGCCATATAGCGCATCAAAATCAACCAAGTTCAAAAAGCTCATCCCTGTAAATGATTCACCGGCAACTTCCACCAATTTGTCCATGCCGTCCATATTGTCTTTTGTGCGAACCGCTTTCGTCACGCCTTCGCCGTTGAAAATGTCATCAATTTTGCCAATGGCGATAACGTCTTTGCCGATGTCTTTCAATTCATTCATGACGGTTCGGCCAAAAGGTTTAAGGGCGTAGTCATGGCGATTCGTTGTCCGTTTGAAAGCTCCTTTTTTGCCAAGAAAAGGGCGCGCAATGATGCGGCCAACCAGGAACTCCGGAGATAGCGTCAATTCGCGTGCAATTTCACAGATTCTATAAAGCTCTTCAAGCGGAATGACTTCTTCATGCGCTGCAATTTGGAGAACCGGATCGGCAGAAGTATAAACGATAATCGCCCCTGTTTCCATATGCTCTTCGCCAAGTTCGACCAAAATTTCTGTGCCGCTGGCCGGTTTATTGCCGATTACTTTGCGACCAGTTTTTTCTTCAAGCTGCTGGATCAATACAGCCGGGAATCCATCCGGATAAACTTTGAATGGCGTATCGATATTGAGGCCCATAATTTCCCAATGCCCCGTCATCGTATCTTTTCCAACAGATGCTTCCTGCAATTTGCCGAAATACGCCGCAGGATGTTCCGCAGCCGTAAGCCCTTTCACGGGAACGATGTTCGCAAGCCCAAGCTTCTCCATGTTCGGCATAGAAAGCCCGCCAACCGCTTCCGCAATATGGCCAAGTGTATTGGATCCTTTGTCGCCGTAAGCTTCAGCGTCCGGTGCTTCACCGATTCCCACTGAATCCAGTACAACAAGGTGAATTCGTTCAAAAGGTTTATTAGTCATTTGTCTTCCTCCTTATTTACGATTCTATATTACCACAAATAGACTTCTTGTCAGAAGTCAGACCTCTTTTGTTTTTAGGCGCGTGGATGGAATTGTGAATAAACATCCTTCAGACGTGTTTTGCTGACATGGGTGTAGATCTGCGTGGTGGAAATATCAGCGTGGCCCAGCATTTCCTGAACCGCCCGCAGATCCGCTCCGTTCTCAATCAAATGAGTGGCGAACGAATGGCGCAGCGTATGCGGCGTCAATTCTTTCTGGATGCCGGCTTTTTGGGCATGCTGCTTCAGCAATTTCCAGCATCCTTGGCGCGTTAGCCGTTTGCCTCGTTGGTTGATGAACAGCGAATCGGTTTTTTCGCCTTCTTTCAGCAAGCTGCCTCGGGCACTTGATAGGTATTGTTCACAAGCAGCAAGTGCCGATTTTCCGAGCGGAATAATCCGTTCTTTTCCGCCTTTGCCGAAACAGCGGACAAAGCCCATCGTCAAATTGACGTCTTCGATATCCAAATTGATGCATTCACTGACACGCATACCGCTTGCATACAGGAGCTCAAGCATCGCCCGGTCGCGTATGCCATTCGGTTTATTGGCATCCGGCGCTTGAATCAGTGCATCGACTTCTTCTATAGAAAGGATATTTGGCAGCTTCTTCTCCATCTGCGGCATTTCCAAATGGACGGTTGGGTCGTTGTCCACGACCCGCTCGCGGATCAGGAATTGGTGGAATGAACGGATCGAGGAAATGTGGCGCGCCACGGTCCGTGAAGTTTTGGTCGTTTCCTTTAGATGGCGCAAGTGGTTCAGGATATGTACGCGTTCCACTTTTCTGAGAGACTCCAGCTGCTCGACTTCTTTTAAATACTGGAGATAGCTTTTCAAATCCCGTTCATAGGACACTAAGGTGTTGTCGGCAAGCTGTCTTTCCACCCGCAGGAAATGCAGGTAGTCGTCTAATGCATCTTTGGCGTATTTCACGTGAATCCCTCCAGTTGGTTTAGTGTATGGATGTAGAAATATATTTTATTATTTGTCTTTGTCGATATTCCGCAAAACAGCTGCGAAGGTATTGACCCAAGAATTGGGAAAATACCTTTGCGACGAAGCACGAAGTGCTGCAACGCACTTTAATGTCTCGAAGCTAGCGTAGCGATGCAGAGACAGGAGCACATGTTTT
>DATISS010000171.1:0-4417 GCA_035468565.1 Planococcus sp. (in: firmicutes) | reverse complement strand
GCCGTCATAATGATTAATGCCAATCCATAAGCCGTCGCTTTTACCAATACGACCGAACCGACTATCGGTCCCCAGCGGTTTTTTTGCCACAATAATACACCGCTAACAATCAAAGAAGGAATCAATAGGGTCAAATCGACAGCAAACACCACCGCAGTCGGATGATCCGTTTGGGAAATGCTTTCGTGCACCTGCCCCGTGAAGACAAAACTTAGCGACAATGCAATCCACATGCCCCCGAGCAATGCAGCAAAAAGCAGCATAAATACGCTGACTGTTTTAAAGGGGAGATTTTCACCGAAGCTTCGGCTCCATTCCTGCACATCGGTTTGGATTAACGCAAAAATAAGTGTATAAACTGAAAACACGAACAGGGCTGCGTAGAGCAAAAAGAATACATTAAAGGCAGCGCCAAAAAGATAGAACATATAATTGTAGACCATATACCACAAGGACCCCATCCAAAATAGCCGGCCTTTTTTAGAATCACGCAGCGAATAGAACAGCGAAACCAGCAGCATTGGCACCACGATAAACAAGGTCACAAGATCATTGCCTTGCCAAGCAGCAACAACGAGCTCATTGTCCCGGTAAAGCCCTTCAACGAACAGCCCACCCCAAGAAGAAATACCAGCCATCAACGCGATTAACAGCGAAACAAGCAGAAAGGTTTTATTTTTCATAGGGTACATCAGAATCCCTTCCTTTGCCAATGATTTTTATAGCTGCAGTTATCGTGGTGGGTTCAAGTTTTTGTTACTAACCATCCTACTACAACTAAGATCGCCTTACTTGAAAATTTCACTTAGCTTTTTTTCGCTAATTGAAAGAGCGAACATTGGAGAAAGCGAGCGTCTCCCACGTTAACCGATGTTAGCGAGCGATCAACCCGTGTTGCTGGAAATTTATCCGGTGTTCGCGGACGCTCAACCCGTGTTGCTCAAAATTTAATCCATATAAGCAAAAATCGGCTCTCCCCGATCGAAGTTCAAAATGAAAAGCACAATCGGCTAAAGCCTAGCCGGCTATGCTTTTATGCCGCTAATTGAAAGAGCAAACATTGGAGGGGGCGAGCATCTCCCACGTTAACCGGTGTTGCTGGCGATTTATCCCGTATTCGGGAGCAATCAACCCGTGTTGCTGGAAATTTATCCGGTGTTCGTAGACGCTCAACCCGTGTTGCTCAAAATTTAATCCGTATTAGCAAAATCAGCTCTCCCCGATCGAAGTTCAAAATGAAAAGCACAATCGGCTAAAGACTAGCCGATTGTGCTTTTCATTTGTTCTGGACCTCGCTCCCTACTCTTTGCTGATTTTATAGGCATCCACTTTTTTCATCGTGTCGGTCCGGTACGTTTCAAAGGACAGGCTGTCCGGTGTGATTGCCACATTGGTGAATGTCGGCACTTCCAATTGTTCTTTCACCGCTGCATACGGTTCTTTGCCATCACTTAAATCGTAGAACTTGCTGCCGCTTGACGAATTAGCCGTGAGGTAGACGGTTCCTTCAGGGGAGATAGCGGCATCCTCTTTAACCGCTTGATCTTTTAGTGGCGTGAAGTTTTTCATTTGATGGGTTCTCACATAGGAATGGTCATGCCCCATCAAGACCGCATCGATATCGAGTGCATCAATTGCAGGCACGAGCCCTTCCCGCAGATTCAGAATCTCGTCTTCTTCTGCGTGTCCGCCGACGCTGTAGATGGAATGGTGGAACACGACAATTTTCCATTTAATGTTCTCATCCGCTGTTTCTTCGACCGCCCTTTCCATGAACTGCACATGCTCTTCGGTATTCCCGCTATTGGTATTCAAGTTCATGAACAACACATCGCCGTATGTGAACGAATAATCGCCGCCGGCATTAGCTGAATCCGCCAGCTCCGTCTCGTTCGGGACATTAAAATGGTAGCCATAGTATGCCGAATTGTCGTGATTGCCGACCGTTGTCGCTACAGGCATCCCTTTCATGATGTCCGGCGCGAAAAAGCTGCTGTAATCCTTCTCCGATTCCGGGTCATCCACCTGGTCTCCGACAGATTGGATAAAACTCGTTTCCGGATATTTTCCGATTGCCTTTTCCAATGTGTCCGTCCAGTTATTCCGGTCTTTTGACACGAACCACGAAGAACCGATCTGCGGGTCGCCCATCAACAGGAAATTAAAGCGTTCGGTATCGCGGGTCGTAAATGTGCTCGCTTCATTCCAATTGCCTTTTCCGTCCCCTATGCGGTATTCGTATTGTGCATCCGGCTCGAGCCCTGTAATTTGGGCTTCGTTGCCGGAAAATCCGCTAGAGCCTGTCTTTAATTCCGCCGGAACGGTTTGAGTTTGTTCTTCCGCATCTATGCGTTTAACTTCCAATATGCCAGGCGTTGCCGTTTCGGCCGTGTACCAGGAGAAATTCATTTCTGTCTCGTCCTGCCCGGGCGCCATCGCTATATCGGTCACGCTGGCATCCGGGCCATCTGCTTGTGCCATGTTCATGGCTGCGGCTGAACTGCCGAGCACGAGCGACAGAAGAATAGCTGTTACGCCTTTTTTGACTGTCCGGTTTTTAAATGTTTTCATGATAACCACCACACCTTTCGTTTATAAAACCCATCATAGGCCCATTAAACGAAAGTTGAGTGAAAATTCAACAATAAAATTATATTAATTGTTCGACTCCCTGGGAGTAACCTAAACTCCATAAAAAACGCACATCTTTATGCGAAAATAAAGGAAGCACAGCGGCAAGAAATTGCTGAAACGGAAGAGCTCTTTAAAGACTTGGGGACTGAAGAGTAATTTCTTCAGACTCCACTAAAGATAATGGCAATGAAAGGAAGCGACAAACAATGAAAAAGATCCTGTTGTACTCATTCGCTTTAAGTTTCATCTTAGTCGGCTGCAGCGACAATGAAAACAACACGCAATCACAACAAGACTCGCCGATGAATAATGGGCATATGGGCGGCGAAGACGGCGCGGATCGAGGCATGGGCGGTATGGGAGGCATGATGGGCCAAGGGAATGTTCCTAGTCTCGAATCCTCTGAAGGAATCAACGAGCTGCCGATTCCTCCTGTATTGGAAAAGGAGCAAGGCCGGGACTTCGATTATGAAGTCACCGCCCAGGAAGGAACCACTGAATTTTTCGAAGGCATCTCAACTGACACCTATGGCTATAACGGCGATTTGCTTGGCCCGACCCTTAAGCTGGAAAAAGGCGAAAGTGTCGATGTCAAAATCACAAATGACTTGGATGAGCCGACAACATTCCATTGGCACGGCCTGGAAGTTCCCGGTGATATAGATGGCGGTCCACACGGTGAAATCCAGCCTGGCGACAGCCAGATCATCACGTTGGAAGCCGATCAGCCGGCAGCCACTCTTTGGTATCATCCGCATGTTCATGGCTCAACTGCGGAACAAGTATTCAAAGGCCTGTCCGGGATGTTGCTCATTGATGAAGCAACTGGCTCTGATTCGGCGCTTCCAAACGCGTACGGAGTTGATGATATCCCGCTCATTTTCCAGGACCGCCTGTTTGATGAAAACAAGCAATTAGACTATAACCGGCTCATGAACCCCGATGGAACCTTGGGCGACATTTCCATCGTCAACGGCGCAATCAATCCCAAACTGACTGTCACCAAGCCCGTCATGCGCTTCCGGCTATTGAACGGAGCAAATGCGCGAAATTACACATTCCGCTTGAGCAATGGCGACAGCTTTACGCAAATCGCTTCGGACGGCGGCTTGCTGGACGAACCGGTTGAAACCGATGCGCTGACACTGGCCGCTTCGGAGCGCGCTGAAATTCTTATCGATTTTTCAAAACTGACTGATGAGGAGTCACTCGCCATCATCAATGATGAAGGCGTGGAATTGCTGCCTTTTGATGTCGCTCTCGATAATTCTCCCGCTGGTTCGGCTGAGATGTGGACAGCTGACGAGCCATTCTTGACCGAACAGGAAAAAGCCATGCCAATCACGAAGGAAATTGAGCTGTTCGGCATGATGGAGATGGTGACGATCAACGGCAAGACCTTTGATCCGGACCGCATCGATCTGCGCCAGAAACAAGGCGTTACGGAAGTATGGGAAGTTTATAATGAACCCGATATGATGGGCGGCATGATCCATCCCTTCCATATTCACGGCACCCAATTCAAGATTATTTCACGCGATGGCAAGGAGCCGGAACCGAACGAACAAGGCTTTAAGGACAGCGTGCGGGTCGAGCCTGGCGAAAGGGTGAAATTGCTTGTCACGTTCCCTGAAAAAGGTGTTTTCGTTTTCCATTGCCATATTTTAGAGCACGAAGACAATGGCATGATGGGGCAAATCGAAGTGTACTAGCAACCAAAAAGGCAGATAGCGGAATTTCGCTGTCTGCCTTTTTCTCTATTGGCGTCAAACAGTGAACATCT
>DATISS010000170.1:0-14431 GCA_035468565.1 Planococcus sp. (in: firmicutes) | reverse complement strand
ATAAGTTCTTACTCTGGTATGAGTTATTCCCATATTCAAATGTCATTCAACAATACGTTTCGGTATAAATTCCTGCTGGTAAATGTTCAGAGCCAGTTCCGTATATTTGAAAGCCATTTCTGTGTAGTGCATTTGTGAAGCAGTGATTCCTAGTGAGTAAAACAAATCACCTTTTTCATTTGGTGATAAAGAATGTGGAGCAATCTTTTCAGCCATCAAATAGATTTTAAAAGCTGCTTCAAAATCATTTATAATATAATGATAATTGCCGTTGTATTTATGGAACAAATAGAATTGCTCCTGGTCCATGAATTCCTTGAAATGGTCCATGCTTTTCAGTTTTTCCTCAGCACTGTCCAAGTCACCGGTGATGATGAAATAACGGATTTGCTGGATGTTGTATTCGAGTTCGATATCTTCGTTTACATGAAGAAGCGGGTGATCGTGGATATCCGAATACAGCTCCATGATTTTTCCTTTGTTTTGTGGGTGCAGCAAAGAGGTTTTGAAATTTTTCACTAACACTTTTCCTACGGGATTGTCTTTTGGAGCGAGTGGGATTTCGAGTTTTTTGCAAAGAGCTTCCAACTCTTTTAGAGCCGGTTCCTTTGCACCGGTTTCGATTTTCTTGAGCTCCCGAGGGGTGAGGATTCCGGATGCCACTTCTTCTAAACTGATTTTCTTTTTGAGCCTATGGTATTTTAAGCGCACACCTGTATCCATTGAATCTCTCCTTTCCATCTGCATGGGAAGAACTTCGATCATCCATGTTGGAGAGTTCTTATCCGACAGGGCTGTGGGGTCTGGATAAGAGAGCGATGATAAATTATTAAGTACTATAGTATCCGCCTCCAATAACAGTAGTAAACTCTAAAAAAACTTGTGATTCCATGATATCATCAATTTTCGAAATAAACTGCATTTTTAAGACCTATTTATGGCAATTAATTTAAAAGGTAAATTATACCTAGTTGGGGAATAATTATAATGTATATTCACGCATGAAATAGTTTATATAAGAAGAATTTATGAGAACTATTCCCTTTCTTCATAGAATTGGCTGGTATGTGTGCTTCTTATAATAAAAAATTCTCTTTTTTAGCTTATTTTTATGCAATAAGAGATCAAGAGTGGTTTTGTAGAGCTGTCGTTCTGGGCGGAAAGTTTAAATGGTTGTTGAAAAAGGGTACAGTGTTGAAAATACTTTATTCTTAATGGAGGTTATTAGCATGAGTTCAGATATTCAAGTTTTGGCAGTGCTTTTTTCAGAAGAAGATTTGTTAAGAAAAATTGATGCGCTTAAACAACAGGGGTACAGCGAAGGGGATCTGCATTTAATGGCAGAGGACGAAGACCGTTTTGCAAGAGCGGAACAGCGCACACATATTGATATAGAAGAAACCGGAAGTTTTTCAGAGAAGTTCAAAGGAATCTTTGGAAAAGGCGGCGTCAAAGCGCTGGATTTGACGGACGAAGACAAGAAGCGCTATAAGGAAGACCTGGAAAAAGGCGGAGTCTTGATTTATGTCGATAAAAGCCGGGACAATATTAGTGAAATCATCCACGCGGGCGGTTTGCGCGACAGTGAAGGTAATCCAATCGAGCCGTCATCGAACGAGTTCGTCAATTCTGTAGACAATAATTTTGATGAACAGGAGGACCGTTTTGCCCGCGGTGAAAGCTTCCAGCATGATCCGACGCTTGTGGCGGAAGAACATCACGTATCATTCACTACCCAGCAAAAGCCGGAAGTGGAAAAAGCGAGAGGCAGCATGACTGAAGGCGAGCGGCATTCGTCCAGCGACAAGAAATACAAATGAGCAACGGTCTTGCCTGTAAAAGGCAAGGCCTTTTTTATCGACAAACCTTGAAAATTTTGTTTACAGCGATATGATTCAGAAAATGAAATGTTTTAGATTTCGGGATAGCAGGGTAGACATAAATTAATAACTACTTAAACCAGGAGGCTGAATTGATGGAACCGACAAACCGTGATTTTGAATTAGTATACAGTCCGGAAGAGCTTAGAAGCAGAATCGAAGAATTGAAAGGGCGGGGCTATAGCGAAAGTGACATCCACGTTCTTGTGGAAGACAGTGATGTGCTCGGGGCTGCAGATAATCTGAATGGCGTGCAAACGCACAACGCTGGCAGTGTGGGCAGCAAATTCAAATCATTTTTCACCGGCCGCGACAGTGTACGCGAAGAATTGAAAAACCTGGATTTGGAGCAGCGGGAAATTGATGATTACCAGCGGGATTTGGAAAAAGGGGCGATCCTTCTTTATACAGACCGTGGCTCATTATCGAGAGAACGCGACAACCAATCCTCATTCGGAGATGATACTCGAGTGTTGGACAGCGATGAAGTGAACCGCAATGCCGCGTTGGAGCCGTTCGGTAAAGATGTTGAGAAAGACGGCAGTGAGCATTCTAGCGAAATTTATACTACAACTGTACCTCGCGAGGAACAATACGGTGTACCGAACTACGGAGATGAGCACAAGGATAGCCGTTTAAAAGGCGAGAATATCCATCCAACGACAGACCGGCGTCCGACATTGGATGAAAGTTCACCTTCAGAAAAGTTGATGGAGCATGAGCCTGCACTTGGTACGCAAGAAGGCAATGACAACTTGAACCGAGAAGACGGTGTGAACCGCAGGCAAGATGAACAATCGCCTGGAGTCGATCCGAATCTTGGGCCAGCCCCCTTCGGACGTGATTCGGAAGAAGAGCATCTGTTGAGCGGCGAAAATGGCGATTATGAGGAGCCCTTAAATCCGGACGGCACGCGCCGCAACCACGATGGCGAAAATCGCCGACCAGACACTCCACCGACGCCAAAATTGTTTTAAAAAGTTGGCCGAGGAGATGTGTACTTGATCAAATGAAAAAAATGCCTGTGGATAGAACAGAATCCCGAATGGCGACACTTTAAAAAGTGTCGCCATTCGGGATTTTTCTGCTTTCATTGGACCATGCCAGCAATGGAATAAGAAAAGATGACGCCGGTGCCAATACCGGAGTCATCTCACCACAACTTTCAACAAAATATCCATTGACCGGGAATTGGAAATTCCCGGTCTTTTTCATTTGTATTTTGCTAAACGCGCGGTCCAACGTGTGAAATCGGGATTTTCTTTTAGTACCATTTCTTTTGGGAAAATAAATGTCCACGGTTTAGATGTGTTAGCTTTTACCATGAAATTTTCCAGTTTAAAAGAACCTTGTGCCACAACTTCAGCCTTTGCATCAAGAACTTCCAATGAAATTTTTTCTAAATTGACATGGTGCGCACATCCATTACGGATAAAGACCGATATATTCAAGTCATGTTCCTCTGTAATTTTTGCTTGAAATCCGATAATATTTACTTCTCTTGGCTTTAACGCTGGTAAACCTTTTACAATGTTTCTAAGTGCAGATTTTTGCTCTTCGAGTAAAGCATTCTCCCAAGTCTCTTCTAAATCAAGAGAGTGAGGAACAAGGGATTGTACATTAAAAGCAAGAGTCCAAAGGGCAGGCAATGAATTCTCAGTTTTTATGTTTTGCTTTTCAAATATGAAAATCCATGGCCGGTTTGAAAGTGGGGGCAGTGACCCAAGTTCTGATAAATTAAACTCCTGTGTTGCTAGAGGATTATTATCTGCATCCAATAGTAAAAGTTCCGTTTTGCCAAGTGTTATCGATTTATTAAGCGAAGAGCGTATAAATGCTTGAACATGCCAGTTTCCAGTGTCTTTGTCTTGGATAATATCAATCCCGGATAAAGATAATTGATTGGGCTTTAAAGCTTGTAAATCGTTTGAAAGAAACTTCAATACATATTCTTGTTCACGCTCAACTTTCCATCCAGGAGCGATAGAAAGTTTTGTAGTCAGTTCATTGTTTGCCTCTGCAGTACTTTGTGGACCTTCAATAAATTCTGATGAATCGATTATGGAATCAGTTCCAACTTTAGTATTTTTCTTGAAAATCGAGAATACACTCATTGATTTGTCTCCTTATCAATCATTTGTAAAAAACTGAGAATATCAGATGCTATAGAGTAGCGTAAATTCTGGAAACTAACTGTAAATAACTCCAAACCCTCTCTCTGATAAATCCTCATAGGATCTTCTTGTTGATATGAACGAAGCCCGATTCCTTCTTTCAAATGTGACATGGTCTCTAAATGTTTGATCCACATTTGGTCAATATTATACTTAATAACGCTGGCTATTTTTTCGTTAATTTGGCTATTTTCAGAGTATAAATCGATTAACTTAAATGCCTTTTCGGTAGTTTGTTTTATTGATCCTTGAATAGTGCGGATGTTGTCCGCGTTTTCTTGGAAAACATAAGCATCTCCATACAATCCTTTTAATGCTATTTGTGCTTCCTGTACAGCAGCAGATTCATCATCGTTAGTTTCAGACAGATTTTCTGAAACTATAAAATCTGTAGCAGCTAGAATCATATTTTTTAAAATACTTATATTCTCATTGTCATTTAATACTCGATTTCTTAGATTATATACAATTTTACGTTGATCGTTAATGACGTCGTCCAATTTCAAATTATATTCGCGCATTGAAAAAAAGGAACCTTCTACAATTCTTTGAATGCGTTCTGTAAATTCGTGTACTTCTTTATTAGTTATTTCCCCATTTTCACTAGTAGCGATTTTTTTATTAAATTTATCCAAGTCATCTTTAGCAAAACGTTTAAACATATCATCTTCCAAAGAAATGATAAATTGAGTAGAACCTGGGTCCCCTTGACGCCCTGAACGTCCCCGAAGCTGATCGTCTATTCTTCGGCTTTCGTGTTTTTCAGTGCCTATTACAAGAAGCCCGCCTACTGAAGCAACTCCCTTTCCTAAGACGATATCTGTCCCGCGTCCAGCCATATTCGTAGCAACAGTTATTTGGTTAAGCTGGCCGGCGAGGGAAATCAATTGGACTTCTTGTTCTACACTTTTGGCATTCAGTATTTGAAACTCCAAGTTTTCTGCTTTTAAATATTCTGCAATAGCCTCGGACTGCAGGATTGACGTTGTTCCAACTAATACAGGTTGTCCATTTTCATGGTGCAATGCCACTTGTTTAGTGACTTCTTTGTACTTTTGATCAACAGTGCGGAAAACACGGTCCGGCAAATCTCTTCTGGCGCGAGGATGATTGGTCGGTACTTCGACTACTTCCATATTATAAATATCTTGGAACTCTTTTTCTTGTATTTTGGCAGTGCCAGTCATTCCGGATAGCAAAGGATACATGCGGAAATAGTTTTGTATGGTAATTTGTGCTTGCGCTTTATTTTCTTCTGTAATTTCTAAGTTCTCTTTTGCTTCAATTGCTTGGTGTAAGCCATCAGATAACGTTCGCCCTTCCATCGGACGACCAGTAAACATATCGATTAGCATAATTTTATTGTCCATTACTATATAATCTACATCGCGTTTGAATATGACATGAGCGCGAACGGCCATAATAACATAATGATATAAAGTTTGGTGTTCCATTTCATATAGATTGTCTACATCAAATGCTTTTTCTACTTTTTCAATGCCTTTATCGGTCAACGAAGTTGCTTTAGTTTCTTCGTCGAAATCATAGTCAATCCCATCTTTAAATCGAGATGCAAGCAATGCACTTATTCGATGCAAGTCTGCACTCGCCATTGTTTTGCCAGCAACAATTAATGGGGTTTTGGCCTCATCAATCAATACACTATCTACTTCATCAATAATTGCATAATAATATGGGCGTTGAACTTTGTCGCTATTGGCTAAGGCCATATTATCTCGTAAATAGTCAAAACCAAACTCTGTTCCTACTCCATAAGTTATGTCAGCTTGATAAGATGCTTGTTTTTCCCTTGTAGTCATAAAAGGAAGATTTAACCCGACCGTTAAACCAAGGAAACGATGTATTTGTCCAATTTGATCAAAATCGCGTTGGGCCAAATACTCGTTAACCGTAATGATATGAACCCCTTTTCCTTCTAAAGCTCTTGTGTAAGAAGAGAGTGAGGCAACAAGGGTTTTTCCTTCACCAGTTGGCATTTCTGCAATATTTCCTTCAGCTAAAACTAATCCCCCTATTAGTTGAACATCGAAATGCCGCATATTTAATACCCGCTTTGAAGCTTCTCGGACTACTGCAAAAGCATTTGGGAGAATAGTGTTGATTTTTTTGCCCTCGTCTAATTGTTGCCGGAAATTCACTGTCATTTGTTGTAACTCTTCATCGCTCATCTTTTGATAATATGCTTCTAACTTATTAATTTCGGATAAAATTTTATAATATTTCTTTAATTTCTTTGTTTTAATTTTTTTTGAAGGCTTAAATAACGTCACCATTTATAATTATCTCCTTTTTTTTTCCATAACTATGTCGTTATTTTAACAAACTTTAACTTTAAACTCCATATAACATTCATTAAACCCTTATTAAGTTGGTGCGGCATAAATTGATAGTGTTCATTAAAAATAACACGCTGCATTTAAACCTCTCTTGTCCCATTAGATTTGTTCAGTAAATAGAGGGCTAAAACAGAAAAAACCAAATGGAGTCACTTTTATCAAGTGTCTGTCATTTGGCTCAATGCAATCCACATGGATTCGGTTTTTTTATGGCCTGATCGCTTATTAATCATTCAAATATAGTTTCATTTCATCATTTTTCGCGCAATGATGATGCCGATTACTGTGCCAATCGCAGCTGGAATCAGCCAGCCGATTCCTTGTTCGTTTAATGGAATGTTGTTTAGGAAGGCATCAACTGCCTGGAACTCAATGCCCGCCGCACGCAGACCGTCGAAAATGCTGATGATTCCCGTTAATGTCAATGGAATAATGTATACAAAGGGTTTTCGGCCGAATGCATAATCGAAGAACGACAAAATGACCAGGACAATCGCCAATGGGTATATCGCCAATAGCACCGGCAGTGAAATGGCCAGCAATTGAGTAAGCCCGACATTAGCGGCTGCTGTACTGAATGCCGCAAAGATCAACACATAAGCGATATAAGGAATCTTAGGATAGATTTTATTTGTAAATTGGGCGCTGGCGGATATCAAACCGATTGCCGTGGTGAGGCAGGCGAATAGAATAGCCGCAGCTAAAATGATTCCTCCAAAATCGCCATACAGAACTCGGGCCGACATCGCAATGATGGTGCCGCCGTTGTCCTGCAAACCGATTGCATCGACGCTCGTGACGCCGATATAGCCCAACGATAGATAAACTGCAGCCAGTCCGACAGCAGCGATGGCTCCGGCAAATGCCGTGGTTTTCAAGATGACATTTTTATCAGTCACCCCTTTTGAGCGGATGGCTTGGATGATAACAATGCCGAAAACAAGCGCTGCAATGGCGTCCATGGTCAAATAGCCTTGAAGGAAACTTTCAAAGAACGGATCGGTTGAATAATCTCCGACCGGGGCGTTAATCGAACCCAAGGGTGTCACGATGCTCTTAATGGCTAGCATGCCGATAACAATTATCAGAATCGGTGTCAGTATTTTGCCGATGCGGTCAACAAGTTTAGTCGGATTCGAAGCGAAGAGCACCGCAATGGCAAAAAACACTAGTGTGAACAGGAAGAGCGGCAATGATGTGGCCTGTTGCTGTTCTGACAGGAATGGGGCGATTCCGATTTCATAAGCGACTGTTCCAGTCCGCGGAATACCGAAGAAAGGCCCAATGGCCATGTACACGATAAGGGTGAAAACGATGCCGAAAATCGGATGGACCCGGCCAGCAATCGTCTGAAGGTCACCGCCGGCTTTCGCGATCGCCAGGATGCCGAGCAGCGGCAAACCGACTCCGGTGAGCAAAAATCCGGTTAAGGCAAGCAGGATGTTATCGCCAGCAAGCTGGCCGAGATATGGTGGGAATATAATATTGCCGGCCCCTAGAAACAGGGCGAACAGCATAAGGCCGATTGTAATGGATTCATTTAGTGTAAGCGTTTTCTTTTCCATGTAAGGCTCCTATCTGAATAAACTATGCACAAGGTATTATTATATAGGAGAAAGCAGATTTTTAAAACTTTAAATTTTTTGCTAAGATCCACTTTGTTATGCCATTTACAGTTTTAAACACACCCGAAAAAGGGAAAAGGTGTATTATTAAGAATAAAAACTATCAATGGCGAAGTGTAAGTTTTAGCATTCTATTCTTGCAGGGTGGATAAAGTCTCCTTATAATATTACGCTATCAGGAAAATTTAACGAATAAAATGCGATTCAGAAGAAGCGGGCGCCAGATTAGTTTAGAAGAAGGCTTCGCAATTTGTATTCCATAAGCCGAAATGAGAAGCAACTGTGAAACCTTTCTAATGCGTAGGCGTCTTGATTATGTAAATAGAGAATTAAAAATTTTGATGCAAAAATCTAGTATTCTATAAGCCGCGTGTTATAATAAAAATTGGATATATATGTGGTAAAAGAAGTTTCGAGGAGGAAAGACATGCTATACCTAACATTGGTTTTGGCATTTATCGCTTCTATAGTTCTCACTCCAATCGTGAAACGGTTGGCATTTCGTGTAGGAGCAGTTGACCGTCCCAATTATAGAAAAGTACACGCGAAAATTATGCCGCGCTTAGGCGGATTAGCAATATTTGGATCGTTTGTCATCGGCTATTTTATACTCAGACCGGAGGAATCGATTTCAAACGCTGTCGAACCGGCATTCATCCCGATTTCAGCAGCTATTTTAATCGGTGCCCTTATCATTACCGTAACAGGCGTTCTGGATGATATGTACGAAATAACAGCGAAAGCGAAATTGCTGGGCCAGTTTCTCGCTGCGGCGATTGTCGTTGTAGCAGGCGGGCTTGAAATTTCTTTTATCAACTTGCCGTTCGGCGGCGAGCTTGATTTCGGCTATTTCAGCATCCCGCTGACAATCATCTGGATTATCGGAATAACGAATGCAATCAACTTGATCGATGGCCTTGACGGCCTGGCTGCCGGTGTTTCGACGATCGCCTTGACTACATTGGCGATTATGGCATTCATCATGGGCGACCCGTTCGTCATGTCCTTGGCTGCGATTTTAGCAGCTAGTTCCATCGGTTTCCTGTTTTATAATTTCCATCCCGCAAAGATTTTCATGGGGGATACGGGGGCCTTGTTTCTTGGATTCATGATTTCCGTACTGGCTTTGATGGGCTTTAAAAACATCACTGTAGTGGCATTGATCATCCCAATCATCATGCTGGGCGTGCCGATTTCGGATACTTTCTTTGCCATTGTGCGCAGAGTGCGCGAAAAACAGTCGATTTCGGCTGCAGACAAATCGCATTTGCACCATTGCTTATTGAACATCGGATTTTCGCATAGGCAAACCGTATTGATCATCTACGGCATTGCGGCATTATTCGGATTAGCGGCGTTGCTCTTCTCGCAAGCAACCTTATGGGGCGGGATCTTACTGATCAGCGTTATGCTCATCGCCATCGAATTGTTCGTGGAAGTGGTGGGGCTCGCTGGAAAAAATTACCGGCCGCTTATCAATCTTGTCAAACTCATCGGAAAATAAAAAAACACCGAAGCGCCTTGCGCTTCGGTGTTTTTGGTTTAATGGCAAAAGAAAAACCGCAGCGGGGCTGCGGTATTAATAATCATCATTGTCTCCTGGGTGTTCTGCAAACTTGGTTTCACTGTTGTCTGAAAGGTTCGAAGTGTCCGGTTTCAACCCTAAGTGGCTTTGCAGGATATCCTGTACTTCCAAAAGGGACTCTTCATCGAGTTGCCAATAGTAGGTGCCGGTCGACATATCATCGTATCCTTGCACAGTCAATGTTTCGACATCGGGTTTTCCTTCTTTAGCGTATTCGAAGAACGATTGCATATCGTTGAATTTCAAGTCGGTTTTCATATTGTCGCCGATTGCGTCGATGACATCTCCGTATTTAGTCAGAGAAGAAGCGGAAAGTATTTTGTTCATGATACTTTCGATGATCATCTGCTGGCGTTTCCCGCGCTCGATGTCATTGTCGTAATGACGGGTTCTTGCTAGTGCCAGCGCTTCGCTGCCGTCTAATGTCTGGTATCCTTCTTCAAGGACGATTGCGTCTTTCTTATCGTTTTCATCTTGCTCCTTCAAATCGTAGGGAACATCTACTGTGATGCCGTCAAGGGCATCCACTACATCAATGAATGCATCGAAATTCATGCGGACGTAATAGTCGACTGGAACATCCAGTAATCCTTCTACGCTTTCAATTGTGGAGCTCGGGCCATTAAAAGCGTAAGCATGTGTAATCTTGTCTTCTTTGCCTGAATCCGGAATGTAGGTATACGTATCACGCGGGATGCTCACCAGCTTGATCGACTTGTCTTCATTGTTCAAAGTCGCTAGAACCAGTGCATCGGAACGCGTAGTGCTTTGGCTCTGGGCTCGCTTTTCACTATTGTCGACGCCGATGAAAAGGATGGAGACATTATCGTGCAGCGGTTCTACCTGTTCGTCGCGCAAGTCAGATTTGCCGCGGTCACCGGCAGTTTCAAAAGCGTTGCCTGCTGCGTTTTCCGCCTTTTTCACCAAGTATACGCCATAGGCGGAACCGCATATAAGAAGGGACAAGGCTACAGTTATCAAGACTTTCATCGCAGTGCGCTTCTTGTGGCTTTTGCGGTACTTTTTACGGTTCATGGTTAAAACTCCTCTATAATAGGAATGGGTTAACCGAGTGTTAAATTCGATCGATCCAGTCTTTCAAATTTTATATCAGCATCGTACGCAATAGCATACATAGATTCTTTCTATTATATACTGATTTAAATGATACGTAAATGAAAATAGTCAATCTATTTGATACTCCAAGAATTTTTTTTCCAAACAGCTAATCTCAGCCTGGCCATTGGTCAATTCGTTGATCCACGTGATGAAATCATCTTCTTTTTCCACGGGAACGTAAATGTGCAGGTCTACTCCGTCAGCGTATTTGATGTCATCCAACGGATATTCGGATTGGCGTATCTCATTTTCGATTTTGCCGAGCCAGGTATAGTCGATTGAAACGTTCATGCGGCAATGCAGCCTCTGCTCCACAACTCCCGAGGCACGGATCGCTTCGCTGGCTGATTTCCCGTAAGCGCGGATCAATCCTCCGCTGCCGAGCTTGATGCCGCCGAAGTATCGGGTGACGACAATCACTGTGTCTTTTAACCCTTGTTTTTTTATCACTTCCAGGATAGGGACGCCGGCCGTTCCGCTAGGTTCCCCGTCGTCATTCGCTTTTTGGATAATATCATGTTCACCAATTATATAAGCGGAGCAGTTATGATTGGCGCTTCGATGCTTGGCCTTAATGGAATCTATAAAATCGATCGCTTCTTTTTCGGTTTCAGCGCGTGCTGCATAACCGATAAAACGGGATTTTTGTATAATAATTTCGCATACTTGTAATTCGCCGATAGTTTTGTAATTTTCTCGCATTTTAACGCCCCCTGGTGTAAAATGTAATCAGATAATATGTAATGTGTTTTTAATATGGATTTGCTTATAAAGTGATATACTTGTTTAAGTCGTAACAGGCATAAAGGTATACAGATTTTACCTCTATATACAGTTCAGTATAGCTAAGGCGGTTTTAAAATGGCTAAAAAACACGATGTGAAAGCACTGGATTCCATTTTCGATGATGTCCTGGATAGAATGGCAAGTTCGAAGCAGGATATTTTCGCCATCAGTGAACAAAGTCGCCAAAGTTATGAAGATATGAAAAATGAACTCGAAGATGTCCGGTCGAACATCACGCGGATCGTCAAGGCTGGCGACCTTCTGGAAGACAAGACACGTACGGCGCGAAGGCGCCTGGCGGAAGTCTCCAAGTTTTTTGATACTTTCTCAGAAAGCCAGGTCAGCCAAGCTTATGATCTGGCGAATGGGCTACAGGTGCAATTAGCGGCAAACCGCGCTGAAGAAAAGCAGTATCGCCAAAAACGGGATCGGCTGCAGCGCCGGCTGCAATCATTGCTGCAGACGATTGAACGCGCAGAGCATCTGGTCAACCGGCTGAACGTCACGATGAGCTATTTGACTTCCGATTACGAAGATGTCGGTCAAGCAATCGATAAAGCCAAGCTAAAGCAAGATTATAGCCTGCGCATTATTGAAGCGCAAGAAGAAGAGCGTAAACGGCTGTCGCGGGAAATCCATGACGGCCCTGCACAGATGATGGCAAATGTGTTGCTCCGTTCGGACCTGATCGAACGGACTTACAGGGAAAAAGGACCGGAACTGGCTTTCTTGGAGATTAAGTCATTAAAAGAAATGGTGCGGGACGCACTTACTGAAGTGAGAAGGATCATTTATGATCTGCGTCCGATGGCCTTGGATGATCTAGGGCTCGTACCGACATTAAAGAAATATCTTGAAACCACAGAAGATTACAACAAGGGTATCAAACTTTATTTTCAGTCGAACGGCAATGAAGTGCGGCTTCCCAGCAATTATGAAACTGCTATTTTCAGGCTGGTTCAAGAAGCGATCACTAATGCGGTCAGGCACGGCAAAGCTTCTAAGATAGAAGTGAAAGTGGAGTGGCTGAAAAACCAAGTAACGCTGATCGTAAAAGACAATGGATCCGGATTTGACCAAAGCATCGTGAAAAACCAGTCGTTCGGCTTGCTCGGCATGAAAGAGCGGATCGAATTGGTGAACGGCGAATTTTCCATCAATTCGTCGCCTGGCAACGGCACGGTATTGATGTTCCAGATTCCATTGGAGACTGAAAGTTAAGAGACGGTACTGAGGAGGACAACATTATGACGAAGATTATTATTATTGACGACCATCAATTGTTCCGCGAAGGAGTAAAACGCATTCTTGATTTTGAAAACTCATTCGAAGTCGTCGCTGAAGGCGGAGACGGAACAGAAGTACTTAAATTGTACGAAGAATACCAGCCGGATGTCGTGTTGATGGATATCAACATGCCGCAGAAAAATGGTGTCGAAGCAACTGGTGAATTGATTGAGAAGTTCCCGGATGCGAAGGTCATTATGTTGTCGATCCATGACGATGAGTCATATGTCACGCACGCCCTGAAAACCGGCGCACTTGGCTATATGCTGAAGGAAATGGACGCAGAAGCGATTATCCAAGCCATTAAAGTCGTGGCAAAAGGCGGATCGTACCTGCATCCGAAAGTGACGCGCACTCTGGTGATGGAATTCCGCCGTTTAAGCGAACGCGAGAACAAAGGATCGTTCCATCAAACTGAAATTCGCCGTCCGTATCATTTGCTGACAAAACGCGAAAGCGAAGTGCTTCAGCTTTTGACCGATGGACAAAGCAACCGTGTAATCGGTGAAACATTGTTCATCTCTGAAAAAACAGTGAAAAACCACGTTTCCAGCATTCTTCAAAAAATGCAGGTGAACGACCGTACACAAGCGGTCGTCACGGCGATTAAAAATGGCTGGGTGGAAGTCCGATAAAAACGATTTGAAAGCCTGCTGAAAATGCAGGCTTTTTTCAATGGTGTTTGGACACAGTTTCTACATTGTATTTGATGGTGAGCTATGGCAAAATGGACGGCAGGAGGAATGCGAGATGAAAAAATATCTAGTAGCTGCAGGGCTCATCCTTGTTCTAGCAGGATGTTCCGATGGAGAAAAAGCATCGGAAAATGGCAATACATCAGAGGATGGTAATGCCTCCGCTGACAATAACGCTGTCGGCCATGGCATCGAA
The DNA here is from genome assembly GCA_035468565.1 of Planococcus sp. (in: firmicutes). GTDB lineage: Bacteria > Bacillota > Bacilli > Bacillales_A > Planococcaceae > Planococcus. The sequence goes on along the minus strand of DATISS010000170.1, from coordinate 727 downwards.
GACGGCGGAGAAGTCGGCTTCACGCTAGACGATGATGGCAATGTGCAACAGGCAGAAGTACCCGCTGAAGAAGAAAAAGCGATTTTAGCATCCTATAAAGAATATATTGAGGCGTTCAATGCGGAAGATACTAAGCGTTACATGGCAGTGATTTCCGAGAATCCCGAAGGTTTTGATCGGGAAGAAGACAAAAAGGCTTTGGAAGAAGCATTCGCTGCATTTGATACGACATACACGACTTCTGATGAAACCATTGTGAAGTACGAAGCGGGTCGCGCTGAAGTCTACGCGACAATCGACGTGGAGATGAAAGATCCGAATTCCGATAAAAGCACAGGACAAACGGGCAGACAAGTAGTTGTATTCAAGAAAGAAGATGGAAAATGGCTTGTCAGCGCGCTGCACTTTATCGGCAGCCAGTAAATGCAGGACGGCACGATTCGGCCACGGCTAGAGCAGTACCTGAAGCCGAGGCGGAAATAAAGGGAGACGGGGCATGGCGGAACTTTCGCCGCGTCCCGTCTTTTTTGTTTTCTGCCTTAAATGCATAGAATTGCAGCCACTTATTTATGTATTTTTATTGCGTTATTTTTGTTAAACTGGCAATGGAGGCTGATAGAAATGAAAACAGCAATTGTGACCGACAGTACCGCTTACATACCGGAGCATATCCGAAAAGCGAAAAATATCGAGATGATTCCACTGCAAGTGACTTTTCATAATGAGT
>DATISS010000169.1:0-6800 GCA_035468565.1 Planococcus sp. (in: firmicutes) | reverse complement strand
GCTTCTTCACGCTATAGACTTTTCGGCTCGGCAGCTCCAGACAATTCAACTGTCCCCCGTAAGCCGCGCCTCCGTCAATGCCGATAATCGGGTTGTCACCAAAATAGACATCATAATTTCTTGTACCGCGCAGTATAAACGCCGGTGTATGGCCAAATACTACCGTCTTATCTCCCGAATAGACTTTATAAAATTCATCGCGGATCCACATTAAGATCATTGGGTCGGTCTGCCCAACCGGTGTATCCGGCTGAACGCCCGCATGCACAAAAATGAAATCATCCGTTTCATGGTAATAGTCCATTTTCTTAATAAAATCGACGTGCTCCCAAAAGACAGCTGACGTTGGAAACGTCATGTCTTTTATGGATGGATCGTAGCTTTGCAATGTCGGCAAGGCCCCATTCCTTTCCCAGATCTGCTTCGCACCGGGTTCACAGTTTGCAGCGTCCAGCATCATTTGATCATGATTGCCCCTTAAGACAATGGCACCCCGCTTTTTCAATTCGATGACCCGCTCCAAAACCCCTTTTGAATTCGGGCCGCGGTCCTCGTAATCCCCCAGTAAAATCAGCCTGTCTTCAGCGTCGTCATATTCCGCCTTCTGCAGCAGCTCTTCAAAAAGTTCAAGCTCTCCGTGAGTATCGCTGATGGCCAAGATTCTTTTCATCGTCTACACCCCTCTGCTTCAATTCTTCCGAAACTGCTCGCAAGCACCCAGCTTTAGTGAATGGGAATCTGTCCTTTTATAATTTTTTTTACACCAATGCCCTTGTTATTCCTTATATTCCTTTTTGCCTGATAAAAATGTCTCTCGGATTAGATTTCAATTTCCCCTGGAGCGTCAAAATAAGAATCATTTAGATTTTTCTTTTTGATTAGGGCACGATTCTTTGAATTTTCAGCAGTCCGCCCCTGTGTTCAGCCAAATCCCCACATCATTTATACGATTGAATTAATCAAAAAAACACACCCGCAATTGGAATCCAGCGGGCGTGATTGCATCTATGCTTCTTCTTTCACTGATTCCTGTGGAATGACTTGGTTCAATACAATCGCAACAAAACAGGCGATTGTTATGCCAGATCCCCCAAACAACAACTTAACAACCTCTGGAAAGGCGTTCATCGCATCGGGTACTTGACTTAATCCGAGTCCAAATACTAGAGATAATCCAATGATGATCTTTGCTCTTTCATTTAAAGGCTCTGACGTCAATATGGCTATGCCTGTTAAAGTAATCTGAGAAAAAATAATTACTGTAGCACCTCCAATAACTGCTGGCGGCATTGTAGATACAAGAGCTCCAATCTTATGAATAAGACCAGCCAAGATTAAAAACCCAGCGCCAACAGCTACGACATATCTACTCATTATTTTTGTAAATGCGATCATTCCTACATTCTGACTAAAAGATGTATTTGGCAACGAGTTAAAAATCGCTCCCAGAGAAGATGTAAAACCATTTGCGATTACGGAGCCAGAAAGCTCATTTTCTGTGGGTTCTCTGCCTGCTCCCCCCGTAGTCATTGCGGTAACATCTCCAACTGTCTCAACAGATGTAACGATAAACATGATCATCATAGGGAGGATAGCTCCCCAGTAAAATTACATAGGAAAATGAAAGGGTTGGGGAATTGCAAACCAGGTAGCTTCTCTGATTGGTGAGAATTCCACCATCCCCAGTGGCAAAGCCACCAGATAGCCAATGACAATGCCGATTAAAATGGAGGATGTTTTCGCCATTCCCTTTGCATATCGATTTAGAACGAGCACAATGGCCAATACCAGTAAAGCCACCAACCAGTTTTTAGCCGATCCAAAAGTTTCAGATCCACTGCCTCCAGCCATCGATACAATACCTGTAGGCAATAGGGACAAACCGATCGTCAGAACGACTGTGCCTGTGACAATCTTTGGAAAGAACCTTCTTAGTTTCTTTATGAAAAATCCTAAGGTTCCGCCAAATAAACCGCCGATCAGACTTGCACCCAATAATCCGGATATGCCATAGGAGCTTGCGATAACTATATTCGTAGGCAGAAATCCAAAACTCGTTCCCATCACTACCGGGAGCCGTGCGCCGACCATCCATATTGGGTAACATTGGATAATCGTCGCAACGCCTGCCATGATCATGGCACTTTGAACCAATATCGTTAAATCATTTCCTGTGATGCCAACCACACCTGCGATGATGATCGGGACGGCAATATTGCCTAAAAACATCGCAAAAATATGCTGCAATCCCAAAGGTATGGCTTCTTTTAATGGGGGTACACCATCCACATCGTATTTATCTGTATTCTTAATCTTCGTGCCAGCTCCAACTAGTTCCTTCATAAAACACCTCTTTCCAATTCTATATAAGTTGAACTTATGAATTATCATTTCATACACCGCTTCGGCCGCTTTGGGCACGGCTCCCGCCATGAGCCGGAAAAATCATCCGTCTCATAGCTCCGCCCAGCCCGTGGACGCGCCGGCGCTGAGATCGTCACTTACTAACAAGGGATCTTCTGTTTTCCCACTAACTTACTAACAGATATGAAGCAAAACAGCTGCGACTCCTGCGGAGCAGCGTTAGCGACGAGACGACCGAGACCCCGCAGGGAGCGCAGAGACCGAGGAGGCTTGGGCGCGAGCCCGCGGAAAGCGCAGCTGTTTTGCGGAATATCGACAACGAAAGATTATTAGTTCAACTTATATATTTATATTTTATTCGATCTCCAATATTTTTTTCACTGCATAATCGGCTCCTCTTTCTCTGGAGATGTTTCGCCAATGCAGCAAATTGTCTTTCGAAATCGCTTCTAACTCATTAAATGCCTTCGCTAATTCTTCTTTGCTGAAATTATTTGGATCCAGTATTCTTCCTAGATTATGCGTTTCAATATCGTATGCGATATTAAACTGATCGCTGGAAAATGGTAAGATGATCATCTCTTTTCCGTGGTACATCGCTTCTGTTAATGTGTTGCAGCCACCGTGAAATACGACGGTATCTACATAATGCATAAGCGCGATTTGCGGGATAAAACCTTCGATGATTGTATTGGGCGAGCTGTATTTTTGTAATTCCTCCGCATTGCTTCCTGCAGAAACGATCAATAGCGCATCCGGGTAAGTTTCTCGGGCCGATAGGATCAGTTTTTCAAGTACATCTTTTCGATTCGATAAAAAAGTTCCCAAACTGATCATGATGATCTTTTCTTTTGTTTCTATTTTTTCTAGCCATTCTCCTTCTAACGCAACCGCTTGAAATGAATTCCCGATAAATATTTCCTTAGGATTTTCTTCATTTTTTTCAATGTTGTTAAAATCAAAATAATTGTAGATAACCGCGATTTCAGAGACCAAACTAAAAGCATTGCTGATTTTTTCAATCGACTTGTTTTCAGTGATAATCGCGTTGAAAACTTCCGTGAATTCCCTTTGGGTTTGGGTGGAAACCTGCTTTAACATCGTCAAATCTTCTTCGTTGACCGTGATCGCCTCGGGCCAGCTTTTCGGTACATTAAAATACCGTCCTTCTCTTGGAATCGTATTGGGATGAGGGGGGCAAAATGTGACAAAAGGCAGCCCCAAAAAATACAAGCTCAGCGTAACCGAGTACGATAATATGTCCACTACATAAAGATCAACATCCAAAGAATCATCTATAGACTTTATCTTATCGATCAGTTCCTGAGGATTATAAAGCATGTCCGCCTTTCTGTGGTGGGACTGCGTAATCAACGTTTCGACTGCCCCTTTTTTGGTCGACTCAAAGAATTCTTCTAACCTCATTCTTTCCGTATCTGGTTGTAGCGTGTTTTCACCTGTGCCAGTATTTTTATTGCTACTGATGTCGATTTCATAAAAGTCCAACTTTTCTTCCAAGATTTTTTCCTTGAATTCGATACTGCAGCCAAATGTCACTTCGGCACCATGTTCCTGAAAACTTTTTGCCAAAACCAACAACGGGTTAAAATGCGAATAAAAAGGCGGACTGATAAAAAATATTTTTTTATATTTCATGATTTTCTTCTCCTTTTAAAGACAAATAAAATGAGACAAACTCATTTGAAATCTTTTTAATCGAAAAGTTTTCGTCTATCGTTTTTTGTCCTGCAGCTTGAACTTTTTTCACTTCATCTTTATCGATTTTCGAATCATATAGATATTTTTCCGCGTCTTTTGCAATCGTTTCCCAATTGCTTGTGTCGATTAAAAAGCCATTTTCCCCGTTTCTCATATAACTTTTAACCCCGCCTTTTAGCGGGCCTAAGGTTAGAAATCCGATCGACATTGCCTCTAAGATCGCGATGCCAAACTCTTCTTTGACACTGGAGCAAAGATAAATATGCGGATCGTCAAAGTCCCGCTGAATAATAGTCTTTTCAAGCATCCTTATATCTGCATTTGACATGGCACCTTGATGCATGAACCTGCCTTTGAATTGAGGATGCCTTTGCACGTGATCCTTGAAAAAATCAATCACCGTTTCTTCTTCTTGATTCGGCCTCTCCAGGTCGCCCCCGATGAGTAGTAGGTTATGCGTTTCCGAAAGCCTGGAGTTTGACCACGCTTTTAAAAGTTCCATCTGCCCTTTTAAAACAGATAATCGCCCTACGTTCAAGATGACAGGTCTTTCAAAGAAATCTTTGTTTGTTTCATACCATTCGATAAGGCGGTTGGAAGGGATAGCGAGGTCCTCTGCATCAATCGATTGATCTATTTGTATACCTTCACCGATCATGTTGATTTTTCTATTTACATGCTCATTTTTAAATTGAGGGAAATATACCGCAAGTTCTTTTTTCACCTCTGCATTCCCGATCCCAACGATTCCATCGCTTGTGTCTATTAATTCATCGCCTATTTTGATCTTGTTCAGTTTTTCAAGAAGCTCGTTAAAACCAAGTTCTTTTAACTGGCCCGCTCCATCAAACATGTTTCGGTGGGGGTCTGGAGTCAGTGTAAAGACAAGTTTCCGATTTAACTCTTTGCATAGATGAGCAACCGCTTTAGAAGCGTTGTCTAAAAACCGGATATGAAAGACATCGGGCTGTATGTTTGCCTGTTTTAAAAAATTGGCTATCTGTCTTTTTATAAATAACTCTCTTTTGATAAACTTGTCCCTTACAGACTGGTCCAAATAGATGGGCAGCCTGATCAATACGTGTTTATCTCCATAAAAGCTGATAAAGGGCTTGGTTAATTCTTGCGTTATCGTAATGGTGAATACATAAGATATACTATTATCTTTCGCTATCTCTTCACCCAAACCTTTTAATAATACGGCTAACCCGCCATTATTCCCTTTCCCGCTATCTTCAAAATCCCCATAAAACATGGACTGCAAGATTGAAACACCTGGATTTTCAAATGCCAAATCGGTATGGAGAAAGTCCATATAACCATCAAAAAACACTTTGTTTTTCTCATTTATGACATTCTTCTCCACAAACGATTGATCCACAGTTTCCATTGAATACAAATTCCGCAATACATTTATTGCCTGGATTTTGATGCTATCCGGGTAATCTAAGGTTAATAATTCATATAGATGATCTTTAAATCCCTGTCTGTTGAAACGATCCATATAGTCCACTAAGATCGAAATTATCTCTAAATCCAGTTTGTATTTCTGAAGCGTAAATACGATATCGTCATCACTTAAAATATCCAACCCACATTCAATACACATATCTAAAACATGGTAGATCTTTTGACTATCGTACCGTTTTTCCAATAGTAAGTCTTTTGTTTTTTTCTCTACTAGTTGCTTGATCTCATCATTGAATAATTTCAAGACCGCATCTACGACCAACCGGTCGATCGATGGATGCTCTCCCAAAAACGACAGTAATTCATCTATTTCTTTTTCACCTAGTTTCTTTTTCCGCTCTAGTTGCTTGAGCGTTCGAATTTGCTCCTTCCATCTTCTTTCATCGGAATTTATCGTCTTACTTTTATGTATGTACGCATCTAAAAATTGGAGAGGGTAAATATCATTACGCTCATTATCATAAACCTGATTTCTAAACTGAATAAATTCATTCATTTTACACCCTCCAATGCTTTGTTTTTAGTAGATTAGTTTCTCCCTATTTTATACTATAATGACTAATCCATACCTCAAGTTGTACCTGCTAAATGGGACTATATAAGTTGAATGAATAATTCTGCCTATCGATATTCCGCAAAACAGATGCGAAGGCATCGACCCAAGAATGGGGCGATGCCTTTGCGACGAGCTTGCGCAGGAGCAAAGGTTTTTTGCCGCTGTTTAATTAAATCCCCCCTGTGTAAGAAGAACCCATTACGGCTATTTGCCATTTGCCATGAAAACGCAAAAGGAATCCGCCTCCTTTCTGGTTTTAGCGGATTCCTCATTTGGGTTCGTTGTATATGTTGAATGGTGTTGTTCACAAAGGCGGGATTTTAATTTTAAGCCACGCTTGCTTGAAATGGGTCGATTAAGGATATAGTAGCTGTACAAGAGCTTTTCGTTCGGTATCACGTGCTTTTTCTTATAAGAACTTTTCCCATACTTGATTTGAGCCAGCCACTACATGACACTCGACACTGAATCAATCAGCAAAAGTGATACTCATTAGGAGGTTTCTATGATGAACCCACAAATTTTAATCGTCGGAGCTGGCCCCACTGGGCTGGCTCTTGCCTATAGCCTGGCGCGCCAAGGCGTGCCGTTTCGGATCATCGATAAAAACGCAGGAACCGGCACAGCGTCACGTGCGCTCGCTGTGCATGCGCGCATATTGGAGCAGTACGAGCAACTTGGCTTGGCCGAA
>DATISS010000168.1:0-9601 GCA_035468565.1 Planococcus sp. (in: firmicutes) | reverse complement strand
GTTGAAAAGCCAAGCAAGAAGAATAGCGTGTGGAACATGCCGCGCCGCTGCATCGTCTTTTTGTCGTTCTTGATTTCATCCAGCGTCATCCCGGTAATATAGGATAGGAATGCTGGATACAAGGGCAATGTACACGGAGATATGAAACTCAGGAATCCCGCGCCAAACGCCAGAAATAAATTGATATCGGTTCCCACAAAAGTCACTCCTTTGGTATCTCTCCCTATCTTATCAAATTTTCCAGTTCAGCACCGCCTCTTTGCCTGTGACATCTTTGTGGACATTCAGAGGGAGGCTTATCGGCCGTATTGGTTCTTGTCTATTGTCCGGCGCTTTTGCAGTTTTCCTTGTTACGCACTGTTTTTTTATTCCATAATCCCTTATGTAGTTTTATACATTTATTTTATAGGAACCCGGATTCGGTTTTAGGGTCGATTGTCCGGATTGTGATGGGCAGAAAAAATGACGGCCGAAGCCGCCGACTGTAACTTTATACTGTTTCGACGATGCCGTTTTGCAGTAAATACATTTTGTGATATAGCCCACGGTGCGCCAGCAATTGCTGGTGCGTGCCCCGTTCGACGATTTCGCCGTGGTGCAGCACGAGGATCAAGTCTGCATCCTGGATTGTGCTCAAGCGGTGCGCGATTGCGATCGTCGTCCGCCCGAGTCGCATACGCTCAAGGCCCTGCTGGATCGCCACTTCGGTTTCGGTATCGATATTTGCGGTCGCTTCATCGAGCACCAAGATTTTCGGATCGGCCGCCATTGTCCGCGCGAACGCCACCAATTGGCGCTGCCCGCTTGAGAACGTCGAACCGCGTTCCGTCACTCTTTGCGAGAAGCCGTCCGGCAATTTATTGATGAATTTATCGGCTTGGACGAATTGCGCCGCCGCCCGCACTTCTTCGTCCGTCATGGCGCTGTTGTGGAGGCGGATGTTGCTTTCAATCGTGCCGTAGAACAAAAACGGATCCTGCAGCACAAGGCCGATTTTTTTGCGCAGCTCAGGCTCCGCGTACTCTTTCACCGACGCGCCGTCGATGCGGATGTCGCCTTCCGAGAACTCGTAAAAGCGCAGCAGCAAGTTGATGATCGAACTTTTCCCGCTTCCGGTGTGTCCGACAAGCGCCACGGTCTGCCCCGGCAACGCCTTAAACGAAATGTTCTTTAAGACGTCGGTTTGGCCGTCATAGGAAAATGTCACATTGCGGAATTCGATTTCGCCTTTGCTAATCTCTCCCGCTGTGCCGGCTTGCTTGGGCACCAGGTCTTCTTCGTCGAGCAATGCGAATACGCGGGATGCCGCGACGATCGCCTGCTGGAAAATCGACAGCCGCTGCATTACTTGGTTGATCGGTTCGAAAAAGCGGTCAATATACGTGACGAATGCATAGATGACACCGACTTCCACGGTGTTGGAGAATGACGTGATGCCGAAATAGCTGAGCACCATGATGAGCGCCAACGCGTAGACCAAGTCGATCGCCGGGCGCAATAACAGCCCATCGATTTTGATGTTGCGCTTGCCGGCCTGCCAGTGCTGGTCGTTGATGTCATTGAATTCATCCTGCAGGCGCGATTCCTGCCCAAACGCCTGGATCATGCCCATGCCTTGGATTGATTCGGACAGCTTCGCGTTCAACTGGCCGAGCCGTTCGCGCAGGTCCTGGTAGAACACCGAGCTGTACTTGCGGTACAAGTAGATGATCCACCCGAGTATCGGCAAAAGCACAATGGTGATTAATGCTAAGCGCACATTGAGTATGAACATCGCGATATAGACGCCGACCACGAGGAATGCGCTTTGCAAAAAGCCGATGAGCACGCTGACGAACATATCCTTGATGGCTTCGGTGTCATTCGTGACGCGCGACACGATGCTGCCGGCCGGCGTGCGGTCGAAATAGCGCATCCCGAGATTCTGCACTTTCGTGAAGACATCGATGCGCAGCTGCTGGATGATTTTCAGCGCCGCTTCCTGGAACTTCAATAATTGAAAATAACTGATGATGACGTTCGATACCTGTATAAAGATGTACGCTACTGCCAGCCCGACGACGGGCCCTGTCGGGAAATTGCCCGGCGTCAAGTACTCATCGATGAAGGTCTTGATGAGAAACGGTCCCAAGACGTCGCCGATAACCGTCAGGATGAGGAGCCCCATCGCCAAAGCAACCATTTTCTTATGCGGCAGCAAATACCCGAGCAGCCGTTTGAAGACGAGCCATTGGTCTTTTCCTGTCAATTCACGCTGCTTTTCCATTACGCTTCGCCTCCCATTTCGACGAGCGCTTCAAGCTGCTGCAGCTCATACATTTCGAAATAACGCCCTTTTTTCTTCATCAAATTGTCATGCGTGCCGATTTCCGCCACCGTTCCTTCGTGCATCACCAGGATCTGGTGGGCATGCTGGATGGCGCTCAACCGGTGGGACGTGATGATCGTGGTCTCGCCGGTGCGGGTTTTCTTCAGTGATTCCAATATCGCTTCTTCGGTTTTGGCGTCCACTGCAGACAGTGAATCGTCCAAGATCAGCAATTCCGGCTGCATCATCAGCGCGCGGGCAATGGAAATCCGCTGCTTTTGGCCGCCTGACAGCGAGACGCCCCGCTCCCCGACGACTGTGTCATAACCGTACGTGAAGTTCAGGATGTCGTCGTGGATGTGCGCAAGCTTCGCTGCCTGTTGGATTTCTTCCATAGAAGCGTCCGGACGGGCAAAAGCGATGTTGCCGCCCACTGTCGCTGAAAACAGGAAATGATCCTGCGGCACGTAGCCGATTGCTTCCCGCAGCCGCTGCTTTTTATAGCGGTTGATGGATACGCCGTCAAACGTGATATCGCCTTGGTAATTATCAAACTCCCGCAGCAGCAGGCGCAGGATCGCTGATTTCCCGGATCCTGTCTTGCCGGCAATGCCGAGCGTTTCGCCGCGCTTGATGGTGAAATGGATATCCCGAAGCGCCGCGCGTTCGTCGCCGGTAAACTGGAATGTTTCGAGCGAGAACTCGATATCGCCGGATGGACGTCGGTCAATGGCATCTTCCCGGTCATCGATTTCAGCGGGCTGTGCCAGCAGCGCACGGATGCGGTCGTATGAAGCGCGCCCCCGTTCGACGATATTGAAGAGCCAGCCGAATGCCAGCATCGGCCAGACGAGCAAGCCGAGATACGCCGTAAAGGCGATCAAGTCGCCGATTGTCATTTCGCCGCCGACTACGAAATACGAACCGAAGCCGATTGCCAGCAAGTAACAGACGCCGATGATGGCCGAGATGGTCGGGTCGAACAGCGAATCGACTTTCGCCACGCGGATGTTTTCGTCCACGACTTCGCCGGACAGCCGCTTGAAATCTTCGATGTCTTGTTGTTCCTGACCGAAGGTCTTGATCACTTTCATGCCAGATATGCTTTCCTGCGTCTTGTCATTGAGTCCGGAAAAAGAAGCTTGTGCGCCGTGGAAGCGTTCGTGCATCATTTTGCCGTAATAATTGGTCATGTAGGCCATCAACGGCAGCGGCAGCAAGACGATCAGCGTCAGTTTCCAGCTGATTGTCAGCGCCATTGCGGCAATGACAAAGCCGCCTGTTGCAATCGAATCGACGAGCGTCAAAACGCCCACGCCGGCTGTTTGCTGCACCGCCTGCAAATCATTCGTCGCGTGCGCCATCAAATCCCCGACGCGGCGCTTCTGGTAGAACGAAGGCGACATGCGGGTGAAATGGCGGAACAAGTTCTCGCGCAAATCGCGTGCAAGGATGATTGCCGACCCGAATATCAGCAGCCGCCAAGCATAGCGCAGCACATACATGCCGAGCGCTGCGCCCGCGAGCACTGCCAGCCACTTCCATAGAAAACTTGGCGTCAAGGTGCCGCGGCTGATTTCATCGACGATAAAACCGATGATGCGCGGCGGCAGCACGCCGAGGAACGCCACGATCAGCAGCATGAAAATGCCGATGGCGTATTGCTTTTTCCTTTCCTTGAAAAACCAGCCCAACTCCAAAAATACGCGCATGTTCTTTTCCCCTTGCTGTAATGTATGTATTCAATCTTTTTTATTCTAGCAAAGATCATTCCGCAGCAGGAGAAAATAATTCGGTTTTTGAAATAAATCAGCCTTCAGGCGTAAAGGGATTGCCGTCCGCCTTGTGGCCGCCGATCAGCTTTGCGCGTTCACGTGCGGTGCCCGCTTCCGTATACGACACTGCGCGCAGCACCGCCGTCGGACCGTATTTCTGGCGCAGCTGGTCCATCGCGCCGCCAAGCCGCCGCGTCTGCCATTTGCGCTGTTCGAACAAGCTCAGCTGCATCGACGTCTCGTCTTCCAGTTTGCCGAGCGTGATGGACAAACGGCGGACCGGGCGCCCGATATAGAATTTCGCCAGTAGCGCTTGGCACGCGCCGTATAATTTTAGTGTGTCGTTCGTCGCTTCTTCCATCGTCAGCGCCCGGTTAAAGCCGCCGCCGAACGCGTGCTTGCTGTAGCCAACGGCGAGCGTCACCGTGCGGCCGGCCTTGCCTGCGGTACGGGCGCGCATCGCCACGTCTTCCGCCATTTCCAGCAGCACCGCTGAAATCTCTTCGACGTTCGTGTAATCGCGATACAGGATCTGCCCTTTGCCATAACTGATCTGCCCTTCGACGAGCGGTGCACCGAGCTCGGACAGGTCGATGCCCCAGGCGTGATGGTAGAGCTGGTTTCCGACAATGCCGAAAGCATCTTCAAGGTCTTTAAGTTCCGCACGCGCCAAGTCGCCGACCGAAAAGATGCCCATGCCGTTCAGCGTATGCTCCAGGCGAGAGCCGATCCCCCACATCTTGCTGAGCGGCGCAACAGGCCACAGCTTCGTCTCTACATCCTCGAATGTCCAATGCGCAAAGCCCGTTTTCTTCGCTTCCAGGTCGAGCGCCAACTTCGCCAGCAGCATATTCGGCCCCATTCCGATGGCGGACGGCAGCGAAAACTGCCGGATGATGTCGTCCTGGATGCGTGTGATGAGCGTTCGTGGGGTGCCCCATAATTTTTCCGTGCCGCTGAGGTTGACGAAGCTTTCATCGACGCTGTAGACATGAATCGCTTCTGTCGGCACATATTGCGCCAACAGCTTGGTGATTTCCATCGACACCTTCAGGAAAAATCCCATCTTCGGTTCGATTTTTTGGATGCGCGGATCGTCCGGAATTTCGAACAGCCGCGTACCGGTGCGCACCCCGAAATCCCTTTTCAATACCGGCGACGCCGCCAGCACCACACTGCCCCGGCGTTCCTGGTTGCCGATCACCGCGATGCACGCCGTCATCGGATCAAGCCCGAGGTCTACCGCCGCACAGCTCGCGTAAAAGCTGCGCATATCGATGCAAATGATCGGCCGCCGCTCCATCTCTTCATACATGTGAACCCCTTCTTCCCCTGTCGCTCGTTATCTTTAACTCCAGCATATACGAACGTTTGTTCTTAATCAATAACCGTTTTGCCCGAAACGTAAACACCGCATGGTTTTTACCAGAACCACAAATTGACGTCAAAAAAACAGGATACGGCATGATTTTGCCGCGTCCTGTTTTCCTATTTCTCTTCTATTACCTATACAATGCCAAACAATGTATAAATTGCGATGACGACGAAAACGGCTAGTGTTTTGATGATTGTGATCACGAAAATGTCGCCGTATGACTGCTTGTGCGTCAGCCCGGTCACCGCGAGCAGTGTGATGACGGCGCCGTTATGCGGCAAGGTGTCCATGCCGCCGGATGCCATCGCGACGACGCGGTGCATGACTTCCGGCGGAATGTTGGCGGCGGCGATGGCCTGGTTGAATTGGTCGCCCATGGCGCTAAGTGCGATCCCCATGCCGCCCGAAGCGGAACCAGTGATGCCGGCAAGGGCACTTGTTGTGACAGCGCCGTTGACGAGCGGATTGGTGAAGGTTCCGGATATGCCGGCGCTGATTTTCGCAAAGCCCGGAAGCGCTGCGATGATGCCGCCGAAGCCATACTCGGACGCCGTGTTCATGACGGCCAGCAAAGAGCCGTTGATGCTCGTGTTGAGCCCTTCTTTCATGTTCACTGTGACCCGCTTCCAATCAAACGCAAGCGCCGCGATGATGCCTGCGACGAGCGCAATTTCAACGGCCCAAATGGCGACGTTCGCCGTGACATCGATTGAATAGCTGTCGAGCCCCATAGCGGCGAAGTCGAAGCCGTTCGGGTACCAGCCCGGTATCGCTTTCACCAAATAGTTGTTCATGACCGCTACTAAAACGAGCGGCACAAATGCGAAAATCTGCCTGAACACCGATTGGTTTGAAGACAGCTCCAAGCTTGCTTCTTCTTTGTCGGGAGTATGGACACGCGGTGCATCGCTTGCGAATCCGCTATAGCCTTCTCCCGCTTTTTTCGCCTGCCTGCGCCTGAACTCCAGGTAGGACAACCCCGTGAACAAGACGACAGCGCCCCCGATAATCCCAAGAATCGGTGCGGCGTAGATGTCCGTTCCGAAAAAAGACGTCGGAATGACGTTCTGGATTTGCGGCGAGCCCGGCAGCGCGTCCATCGTGAACGTGAACGCGCCGAGCGCAATTGTCGCCGGCATGAGCCTTTTAGGGATATCCGCTTGCTTGAACAATTGGACAGCGAATGGATAGATTGCAAACACGGCAACAAATAAAGAGACGCCGCTATACGTCAGAATCGCCCCGAGAATGACGATGGCGAGCATTGCCTGTTTGGCTCCGATCAGCCGCACAATCGTCTTGGCGATCGATTCCGCGATGCCGGACATTTCAATGATCTTGCCGAAAATGGCACCCAGCAAAAAGACCGGGAAGTAGAGCTTGATAAAACCGACCATCTTTTCCATGAAAACGCCCGAATAGAACGGTAGGATATTGGCCGGGTCGATCAAGAAGACCGCCAGCAGCGCGCAGAGCGGCGCAAACAAAATCACCGAAAAGCCTTTATAGGCAGCGAACATCAGCAGCCCCAGTGATAATAAAATAATCAATAAATCCATAATTTCCCCTCCAGCATACGTGATAAATCCAATAGGAGGCGAAAGAGCGCGGCATTTCCCGTGAATCCGCATGAGAAATTGCAGACGATTTTTGAATCGTCGCATTTTTAGCTCAATTAAATAATTTCAGAATAACATTAATTCCGAAAACATTTCTTTTGGATTCAACAGAAAAACTGTTCCCTCTTTAAAACCCTCCTATAGATGCTTTATTAAATAGCATTCTAGACAAAATTACAAGAAAAAATGAAAATATCGAAATTATTTATTATTTATTGGATTGATCAATATCTATTTCAATATATCTTTATTCATGTATAATGGACAATGCTTCGGTATAGCAAATGAATTTTTATGGATTGGAAAAGAGGTGAGTACATATGTTAAGCATTCTTATCGGATTGATTTTGTTATTAGCACTTGCCTACCTGGGATGGTCGATTATCTGGGTTGCCCCATTAGCTGCTGGGGTTGTTGCCCTATTAAGCGGATTGGATGTCTACACCGCATATACGGATACTTACATGGAAGGTTTAGTAGGATTCGTCAAAAAATGGTTCCCGATCTTCCTGCTTGGTGCAGTATTCGGAAAGTTAATGGAAGAAACAGGTGCGGCGAGAGCCGTTGCCCAGAAAGTCACCCAATTGATTGGGGGCAAACGGGCGATTTTGGGCGTACTCATCGCATCGGCTTTGTTGACTTACGGCGGCGTCTCTTTGTTCGTCGTGGTTTTTGCGGTCTACCCGATTGCGCTTGAGCTGTTCCGGGAAGCCAATGTCACACGGAAATTGCTCGTGCCGACGTTCGCGCTTGGTGCATTCACGTTCACGATGACATCGATGCCAGGAACACCGCAGATCCAAAACTTGATCCCGATGGATTATTACAATACGACGCCGACCGCAGGGCCGGTTATCGGCATTGTAACCACGTTGATCATGGCGGTCGGCGGTTATGCCTGGTTGGCATACCGCGAGAAGAAACTTTCGGCAAAAGGCGAAGGTTTCGTGCAGCAGGAAAAAGCCGGCGCTTCGAAAGCGGACGACGACAGTTCAACACCTAACTGGCTCTTGTCGCTCGTGCCGCTCATCGTAGTCGTTGTGCTTCTGAACGTCGTGAAACTGGAGCCGATTTATGCGTTGATCCTCGGCGTCATCAGCATCATGCTGATCAACGCGAAAGATTACAAAAAGTTTATCTTCTCGATCAACGAAGGCGCTAAAGGATCGGTCATGGCCATCCTTAACACCAGTGCCGCCGTCGGTTTCGGAGCGGTCATCGCGATCG
Source organism: Planococcus sp. (in: firmicutes) (assembly GCA_035468565.1). Classification (GTDB taxonomy): domain Bacteria; phylum Bacillota; class Bacilli; order Bacillales_A; family Planococcaceae; genus Planococcus. The sequence continues at coordinate 1,297 of DATISS010000168.1, read as the reverse complement.
TTCCAGCATTCGACAACATCACGGAATGGCTGCTCAACGTGTCGGACAACCCATTGGTCGCGCAATCGTTGGCGATTCAGATCATGGCGATGATTACGGGATCCGCTTCGGGCGGTATGGGCATCGCGCTCAGCACGCTCGGCGACACGTTCTATAACTTGTCGCAGACAACCGGCATTGACCCGGAAGTGTTCCACCGGATGGCCGCTGTGGCATCGGGCGCTTCCATCTTGCCGAATAACGGCGCGTTGTTGACCTTGCTTGCGGTCACAGGCATGACGCATAAAGAAACGTATAAAGATGTTTTCGTTGTGGCGTTGGTCATCCCGACCATCGCGGTTATCGCCGGCATCATCATGGGCGGCATCGGCTTGGTGTAATGCGCTGCAGAACCTTGAATAAAAATAAATTACATTATAATGGAGGAATTTGGCATGGTAGAACAAAAAGTCGTTATTATCACTGGATCTGCACGGGGCATCGGTTTTGAAATCGGAAAACATTTCGCAGAAAGCGGAGCGAAAGTCGTCTTGTCGGATATAAACAATGAAGTGTTGCAAGAAGCAGCACAATCGTTGAAAAGCGCTGGCTTTGAAGCCATTGGAGTCAAAGCGGATGTGACAAGCGAGGTTGAGCTTCAGAACCTGGTTGCGGAAACGAAAAAAGCATACGGCCGCGTCGACATCGTCATCAACAATGCCGGCTTGCAGCACGTATCGCCAATCGAAGAATTCCCGACAGAAAAATTTGAATTGATGCTGAAAATCATGTTAACGGCACCGTTCATTTTGACGAAGACCGTTTTCCCGATCATGAAAGAACAAGGTTACGGCCGCATCATCAACATCTCATCGATCAACGGCTTGATCGGCTTTGCCGGCAAAGCGGCATACAATAGCGCCAAACACGGCGTCATCGGCTTGACGAAAGTTGCGGCCCTTGAAGGCGCGGAGCACGGCATCACGGTAAACGCGATTGCGCCGGGCTACGTCGATACACCATTGGTGCGCGGACAAATGGCCGACTTGGCCAAGACCCGCAATGTGCCGATTGAAGACGTGCTGGCTGAAGTCCTGCTTCCACTAGTTCCACAAAAACGCCTGCTCGACGTCAGCGAAATTGCGGATTGCGCAATTTACTTGGCAAGCGAGCAAGCTAAGAGCATCACCGGCCAAACGATTGTCATCGATGGCGGTTATACAGCACAATAAATTGCCACAACAAAAAAGCGCGATGGACATGAGACTGCCATAGCGATTTGAGACACATATAAAACACCTTCATTAGGCTGCTTGCG
>DATISS010000167.1:0-12981 GCA_035468565.1 Planococcus sp. (in: firmicutes) | reverse complement strand
TTTGAATGAACAAGTCGCGGCATTGCGCTTTGCGGAAAATGATCTGCAGGATCTGATGGATCAAGTGAGCTTCATCATCGGCCGCTCGGTTTCGGAAGCCGTTAAAATTCCATCAAGCAACCCATTCTTCTCATCCGATTCTTCTTGCGGCAGCGGATGTGGAACGGGTGGAGGCTGTTCCTGTTCAGCCTGAAGCCATAGCTAAAAAAAATGTGCAGCGTTTTCGCTGCACATTTTTTTATTGGATTTTATTGTTTTCTGCGTCTTTGACGGCTTGCACCGCTAAGTCCGGGCGGTCTGTGATAATGCCTTTTGCGCCGGCTGCGACAAGTGCTTTAATATCTTCCGGTTGATCGATTATCCAGTAATGCACAGGCACGTTCAGGTTCGACAGATAAGTGATGAAGCGTGGCAGATCCAGCCGGAACATTGAAGATTTGACCGGAATCTGGAAGATGTCCGCTTTCGGGCTGTATAGATGCCCAAACTGGCTGTTGAAGGCAGCGTAAGCTTTCCGGACTTCGTTTTCACCAGCACCGATGGCGACGCTGTTTTGCGCGTATAAATTGAACCGGTCAATTTGCTCGTCGTAGAAGCTCGTAACGACGACGCGGTCATGCACGCCGAGCGAATCGATTAATCGCCATAGTTTTGAAGGGATCAAACTCCCTTCGTATGTCTCCGGAGAATCTTTCATATCGATGTTAATCCACATGTCCGGGAATTTTTCGATTAATTCCTGCAACGTAACGATCGTTTCGCCTTTGCCCCGGTAAGGGTTGTTTTCTTTATCATCTGCAAAGCGGTAGCCCAGGTCAAGCTTGCGCAATTCAGTCAATGCCAAATCGGCGACGCGGCCCGCTCCGTCTGTCGTGCGGTCGAGGAATTCATCATGGAATACGATGATTTCTTCGTCCTTCGTCAGGCGGACATCGATTTCAAAACCATCGACTCCAAGCTCAGCGGATTTGGTGAATGCGGCCATCGAGTTTTCCGGAGCGATTGCGCTGCCCCCGCGGTGTGCCAGCACTGCAGCTGTTGTATATGTGAGCACTTTTTTGCCAGGGCGCACCTGGGGAGTTGCCATTGCCTTAGAGCCAGCCCATGCGGCAGCTCCGACTGCGACAGCGGCAATTCCTATTTTTGTTTTTTTGCCCATGCGGATAATAGACCCCCTTGAAAATTCTACTAAGACTATTATAACGAATCCTGTGTGTGAATGTCATTTTTAATTAAGGCGCGGGCACTGTGGGCATGCCTGCTGTGAAGATTTCCTCAGTTGCGGCTTTTTTCTTACCTATGGTATTGTAGAAGTTAAGAAAAGAGGGATGATTATGCATGATCGCCAAGGCCTCATCGTTTATGTGCATCATTTAAAGCAAGCAAAATCATTGCGGAAATTCGGACATGTCCATTTTATTTCCCGCAAGTTGAAATATGTTGTGCTGTATATGGATCAAGATGTTATTGAAAGCACCAAAACCAAGTTGTCAAAATTGCCGTACGTCAAGCTAGTGCTGGAATCCCAGCGGCCGTTCTTGAAAACCGAATACGAAAATGCCAAGCCGGATAAGGCAAAGGAATACGATTACAAGATCGGGCTGTGATTATTGCATGGGCGGTATAAAGTGGTTCAATCGCAGAATGGCGATCAAATGGCTGAAGTAGAAACGCTTTTCGCCATAGGCGGAAGAATGCTTCACATCCATCTTAATTGGTGCATGGCCGAGTGTTTTGACGGCCTCTTCAAAGATTTCAAGGCGTTTTGAATTTTCAGGAATGCCTTCCCGGCAAATATAGATCGGCATGAAACCGCCTTCTGTAGTCGGTTCAAATGCGGCCGCCACAGATAATGTGGATTTGCCGTTCTGTTGTGCTGAAACAAATATAAAACCGTGTTTGAAACGGTGTGAATTTGTTGTGATGAGTTCGCGGAGTTCGAAGATATCTCCGTATCCTTCTCCTAATTCGATAAAACGCTGTATCATAAAGCCACGTCCTTTCCAAATCCCATTTTACCATTAAGCACATTCTTTTCATAAGAAAATCAGTTAATAAGAGGCGATTAAATGCGTGTTGTAGCAGGATCAGTTAAAGGGATTCCGTTGAAAGCGGTTCCGGGCACTACAACTAGGCCCACGACAGACAAAGTGAAAGAATCCATTTTCAATATGATCGGCCCGTTTTTTGACGGCGGGATTGCCCTGGATCTTTTTGCCGGGAGCGGTGGGCTGGGCATCGAGGCGCTGAGCCGCGGCATTGACCGTGTGACATTCACCGATAAAGACCGGAAAGCCATCGAAACGATCCATGCGAATCTTGCCAAGACGAAACTTGACGAGCGCGCGGATGTCTTTAAAGCGGATGCAGAGCGGGCGTTGAAAGCGATGAAGAAAAGCGGCCTCAAAGCCCGCCTCTTGTTTCTTGACCCGCCCTACCATATGGAAAAAGCTTACGGGCTGATGGATAAAGCCGCGGAACTCGGCATCGTCACCGAAGATGCCATCGTGGTTTGTGAACATGACCGGAATGTGGAATTGAGTGACCGCACCCGATTTTTTGAACGTTTCAAAAAAGAACTTTATGGCAATACCATTATTTCAATTTATCGTTTTCAAGGGGAAGAGGGAGAAAAGTTTGAGTAAAATTGCAGTTGTGCCAGGAAGTTTTGATCCGATTACGATGGGCCATTTGGATATCGTCAAACGGGCAGCCGCTATTTTTGATGAAGTCAGAGTGGTGGTCATGAACAATTCTTCGAAGAACCCATTGTTCTCAGTCGAAGAGCGCATTGCATTGATCAGTGAAGTGACGGATTCCTTTCCGAATGTGAAAGTGGATTCGTTTGGCGGCTTGCTTATCGATTATGCGATAGAAGTCGAGGCCAATGCCATTATAAGAGGACTGCGCGCTGTATCGGATTTCGAGTATGAAATGCAAATCACGTCGATGAACAGGTTTCTGAACGAAAACATCGAAACTTTGTTCATGATCTCAGGCAACCAGTATTCCTTCCTGAGCTCGAGCATTGTCAAAGAAGTAGCCAAATACGGCGGCAAAATCACCGGGCTTGTACCGCCGGCAGTTGAGGATGCATTGAAGCAGAAGTACCAATAAGCCACGATTGCGTGGCTTTTTGTCATTCAGCCAGCAAGGGGGAAGAAATCGATATGAAAAAGAAAAAATTAGCGTTTTTCGCCGTTGTCGTGGCTTTGGCGATTCTGCTGTCGTCATATCCGCTGGACTCCTATATTACACGGCCAGGCGGAGCATATGAATTAGGCCCGCTGGTAGAAGTGGTTGGAGGAGACGAAAACGACGAGGGTACGCTCAGCCTGATGACCATCTCGCTGCTGAAGGCGACTCCGGTTTTATACGCCTTCGCCAAGTTCCAGGATGGCTATAAAGTCATGCCTGCAGATCAAGTCAGAAGTCCGCATGAAAGCGATGAAGAATATAATGTCCGCCAATTAAAAATGATGGCGGATTCCCAGGTGAATGCGCTGCAAGTTGCATTTGACATTGCAGAGAAGCCTTATGAAGTAAAAAATAACGGCGTCTATGTTTTAACCGTGTTGGAGGGCGGAGCGGCTGATGGGATTCTTGAGCCGGGCGACCGCGTCATTTCAGTGGATGGCAATAAATTCAACACACAGGAAGAGTTTATTGAATACTTGAGCGCCCAAGATGAAGGCCAGCGGGTAGAGCTGGTTTACGAGAGGGAAGAACGTGAAATAACGGATGCTGTGGAACTGGCGCCGCTGCCGACCGATCCGGAGCGGATTGGGATCGGAATCGCGTTCGTGGAAAACAAGGAAATCACTACAGATCCGGAAGTGACGATCGACTCTGACCAAATCGGCGGCCCTTCCGCTGGTTTGATGTTTACGTTGGAGATTTTGAACCGGCTGCTCGACGAAGATATCACCAAGGGCTATGATATTGCAGGCACCGGAACGATGGAAAGCGACGGGACAGTTGGGCGCATCGGGGGCATCGACCAGAAAGTGATCGCCGCCGACAACCAGGATATCGAAATTTTCTTCGCGCCGGATGATGCCACTGAAGGAGCAACGGAATCGAATTACGAGCTGGCGAAAAAAACGGCAGAAAAAATAGGCACCGACATGGATGTGGTGCCCATCAAAACAATTGAAGATGCCATGAACTACTTGGAAGAGCTTCAGCCGAAATAAATCGGCGGCGTCGTGTACTCACGCTTCAAGTTGTCCGCGCCAAGTCCAAGGAAATACATGGAACTGGCATGAATATCGATTTCCCCCATCGGATCCGTCAAATCGGCGGCCCGGCTGATGAGCGGGAGACCGATATTCTTTTTTTGTCCATTGAGGTAATGGCGGCCAGCCGCAGACATGCCTAAAAGCCGCAAATAGGATGGCCCTTCGAATGACCGGAGCTGCTCCCACGTGAACCCTGTATAGATGTGCGTCAGCATGCGCTGGATCCGTGTGCGGGTATAGCGCTTCGATTTGACGCGGCCAATAAACCCTTCGAAAGTCGGTTCTTTTTTCGCCGATTCGAAAATCAGATTCTCGATCCCTTCGGCAATCTCCGAAAAACGTTTTAAATTGGTGGGCCGTTCTTTCAGGATGCTATAGCGCAAAATCGGATAAAATTGGGCCCAACTGCCAAAAGCGCCGTAGTTTTGGCGAAAGGTCTTTAATGCCGCTAGAGAAGGAGCGGGAAGGTAGTTTTCGATCTCTTCCAAGGAACCTTCTTCGAAAAATGCGCGCCGAATGCCGGTAGCACTCGCAATGGTCGAATCGGTTTGGATCGGGTCATGGTAGCCTGCGGCAATCCGCTGGATGGTCAAAGGTTTGATGGAGGTGCCGCTTTTTTTAGCAGCCTCGATATAATGGTAGCCCAAAATATTATTCGGCTTCGCCAAATCGGCAAACCCGCTGCGTGAACCGGTGAGGCTGTGATAAGCTTCGTTCAATGCCTTGGGGTAGCTGATGCCGGTCTGGACGGCTTCGTGGATAGAACGTTCGTAAGCTTCGCGCTGCTCCTTCAGGAGCTCCCAGGTGTTCAAAAAAGGCTCGATGCGCCCTTCTTCGCTGCCGAAGCAAAAAGACTCACAGCCGGCGGCCTCCAGCAGCGCGATGGCGCCTTTTGCGAAGTCGGACGCCTGCGCAGTGGCATAAACATATGGCAGTTCGAAGACGATGTCGATGCCTGAGGCAAGCGCCATGTCTGTCCGTGCCCATTTATCAGCGAACGCAGGCTCGCCGCGCTGAAGAAATTGTCCACTCATAACGGCGATTACCACATCCGCACCAGCCGTTTGGCGTGCTTGCTGCGCATGGTAAAGATGGCCATTATGGAACGGGTTATATTCAACAACAATGCCTGTAGCTTTCATTTAATTCTCTCCTTTGGTAAACTTACATTACAGTTTACTGATTTCAGGTCTACCCTGACAAGATTTTATCTTGACATCCTTTTCTGTACATTATACAATAAACTTTGTTGTCTTAGAGGTGATACTTTATGAAAATCGCGATTCAACAGCTTCAGAAGCATCGCAAAGACGGAATGCCAATTGACGAAACTGTTCGGCTTGATGCAGTGAAAAAACGCAATAGCGATATTCGCGATATTTCCGCTGTGAGGGTCACAGGAAAGTGTACAGTTGGTTCACAACAAATTACGTGCAAGCTCCATCTCGAAGGCATGTTGATATTGCCTTGTGCACGAACTTGGGAAGATGTTGAATTCCCTATCGACGTTGAATCGGTTGAAATCTTCTCGTGGTCTGAAAAAGACCGTGGAAGCAAAGACGATAACGTTCATTTTGTAGATGCTGAAACAATCGATCTTCAGCCGATACTTGAAGAACTTGTCCTGCTTGAGATTCCGATACAAGTTTTTAAGGAAGACGCCGACGAAGCCGTTATTAAAGGCGGCAAAGACTGGTCGTACACAACAGATGAGCAAGTGGAAGCCGAGAAAGCTGAAGCACCACCAAAACCGGATCCAAGACTTGCTGATTTAGCAAAGTATTTTGATCAGTCAGATGAATAGAATCATTGTAAGGAGGTGTCACCAATGGCTGTACCAGCTAGAAGAACGTCCAAAACCGTTAAAAGAAAACGCCGTACACATTTCAAATTGTCAGTGCCGGGCATGGTAATCTGCCCAAGCTGTGGCGAATCGAAATTGGCTCACCACGTCTGCAAAGCATGTGGATCATACAAAGGGAAAGAAGTTGTAGCAAGCAAATAAACCAGTATTTGCTGCTAAAAGACTATTGAGAGGCCATGGCTCTCGATAGTCTTTTTCTCTATCCAAAAATAAGGGGTGGCAAGATGTCATATAAAATTGAACTGGCGGAAGGGATCCTGACTTTTACGATCGATCGGCCAGACATCCGAAATGCAATTAACGCAGATGTCATGGGAGGGCTTGAAACCTTATTAACGAAAGTACATACATTGAAACCGCGCTTCGTCATCATAACGGCGTCCGGCACACAGGCTTTCTGTTCCGGCGGCGATCTGTCTGTCTTTCATGAATTAAAGACAGAAGAACAGGCATATCCGATGCTAAAGCGCATGAGCGACGTTCTTTACGGCATTAAGACATTGCCTGTGCCGGTTATCGCGCTCGTAAATGGTGCAGCAGTCGGCGGTGGGTGCGAGATCGCTACGGCATGCGATTACAGACTCGTGCGGGAGCACGCCAAATGCGGCTTTATACAAGGCACGCTAGCCATCACAAGCGGCTGGGGCGGCGGTACCTACTTATTGGACATGCTGCGCCATGACCATGCCTTAAAGATGCTGTGTGACGCCAAGCCTTATACTGCCCAAGAATTGCTTGAGAATGGCTGGGCAACCAAAATCATCAAAGATGACGGGGATGTAGCGGACTTTATCAGTTCGATGAAAAAGATCCTGCCGGAAGTCCAGCAGGCGTATAAGGAAATTGCCATCAGAAAATGGCAATCAACTAATATGAAAGAGCGCGTGGAAGCGGAAGTCAGCTGCTGCGCCAAGCTTTGGGCAGATGACGCCCACCACGAAGCGGTCGACAATTTCCTATCAAAATCGAAAAAATGAGACTTCCGCTTTGAGGGAGTCTTTTTTATATATTTAGAAAATTTCGTCCGAATAGTTGAAATCGCTTACAAAATTCGTATATGCTATAGAAGGGAGAAAAACATAGGGGGTATTTCTAATATGAAAAAAATCCTGATTGCGAACCGAGGCGAAATTGCACGCCGCATTATCCGCACGTGCAGCCGCCTTGGCATCGAAACGGTCGCTATCCATTCCGAGGCAGATGGGGATCTGCCTTACGTCACTGAAGCGACTGAAGCTGTATTGATCGGACCAAATCCGGTCGTCCAGTCATATCTGCAAGCAGACAAAATTATCGAAGCTGCAAAAGCGCATAATGCCGAAGCAATTCATCCCGGCTATGGGCTATTATCGGAAAACGCGGACTTTGCCCGTAAAGTGGCAGAAGCCGGCCTGATTTTTATCGGACCATCCGCGGACATCATAGAAAAAATGGGTGACAAGCTCGAATCACGCCAGACCATGGTCAAAGCAGGCGTCCCTGTGGTGCCTGGAACTGCCGAAGGCGTCGCTTCGATTGAAGAAGCCATTGAAGAAGCCGGCAAAATTGGCTATCCGCTGATGCTGAAAGCGAGTGCAGGCGGCGGGGGTATCGGCATGGTGCGCTGTGATGATGAGCAAGCGCTCAGTCAGCAGTTTGCATCTGTCAAAAATCGTGCAAAAGCGTATTTTGGCGATGACGTCGTTTATCTGGAGAAATTCATCGCAGATTCACGCCACATCGAAGTACAGATTTTCGGCGATGAGCATGGCAACATCGTTCATTTATTTGAGCGCAATTGCTCGGTCCAACGCCGCAATCAGAAAGTAATAGAAGAATCGCCGTCGCCGGATTTGCCGGAAGATGTGCGCCAGCGTTTATGCGACGCGTCCGTCAAGGCAGCTAAAGCAGTTGGCTATACGAATGCTGGAACCGTCGAATTCATCGTCGATAAAAACAATGAGTTTTATTTTCTTGAGATGAACACACGGCTTCAAGTGGAACATCCAGTCACTGAAGAAGTGACAGGCTTCGACTTGGTTGAGTGGCAGCTCAACGTGGCGACTGGCGGAACTTTGCCTTCCCAGGACAGCATCCGTTCAACTGGCCATTCAATCGAATATCGAATTTACGCGGAGGACCCGAAAACGTTCTTTCCATCTCCAGGCTTGCTGCAGAAGGTCGAATGGGGCGAGGGCGCCCGCATTGAAACCGGCTATGAACAAGGCAATACCGTAACGCCGTTCTACGATCCGATGATTTCAAAAGTGATCATCACAGGCGTTGACCGGGCTGACGCTTTGCGCAAATCACAAAATTTTTTCAATCATGCTACAATAGTCGGTGTTAAAACCAATTTGCCGTTATACCGTGAATTCATCGGTTCGGAACAATTTACTTCTGGTACATATGCAACATCCGTGCTGCCGGAATGGATGGAAAAATCAAAGGAGGAACAAAAATCATGAAAGAACTCAAAGCGTCAATGGCAGGGACAGTATTAAGTGTATTAGTGGGACCAGGCGATACAGTAACACCAGGACAACCGTTAGTCATGCTTGAATCGATGAAAATGGAGATTCCGGTAGAAGCTGAAGTTGGAGGCACTGTCGAGAAAATCCATGTTGAGGTAGGCAGCTTTGTCAACGAAGAAGAAACATTGGTTACAGTAGCTGAATAAGCGAAGCTTTTTTACGCAAAGGGGGCAAGTGAAATGACTAAAACAACGGAAAAAACGGGGTATAATGAGCGTTTGGAACAAAAGCTCGCTACGATTTTTGCGGGCGGTCATCCTAAATACCATGAAAAAATGAAAGAAAGCAATAAATTATTCGTCCGGGATCGCTTGAAATTGCTCTTCGACGACGAAAACTACGTGGAAGACGGCCGCTTCGCCAATGTTGAAGCGGGCGATTTGCCAGCGGATGGCGTTGTGACCGCAATCGGCAAAGTGAACGGCCAGACAGTGTGTGTCATGGCCAACGATTCGACCGTTAAAGCCGGGTCATGGGGCTTCCGGACTGTGGAGAAAATCATCCGCATCCAGGAAACCGCTGAGAAAATGCAAGTTCCGATGCTTTATCTGGTCGATTCTGCCGGTGCGCGGATTACAGACCAATTGGACATGTTTCCAAACCGTAGGGGTGCGGGGCGGATTTTCCATAACCAGGTGAGAATGTCCGGCATGGTGCCGCAGGTCTGCTTACTATTCGGACCTTCTGCAGCTGGAGGAGCTTATATTCCTGCATTTTGCGACATCGTCATCATGGTCGAAGGCAATGCTTCGATGTACCTTGGCTCACCGCGAATGGCTGAAAAAGTCATCGGCGAAAAAGTGACGCTTGAAGAAATGGGCGGAGCGCGTATGCATTGTACAGTGAGCGGCGTCGGCGATGTCTTGGTAGCGACTGAAGAAGAAGCGATTTCTGAAGCGCGCCGCTACCTGCAGAATTTCCCTGCGAACTTTGCAGTCAAGCCGGAAAGAATCGAAGCGAAAGCCGCGAAAGCCGGCCGCACGCTCGAAGCAATTATTCCGGAAAACCAAAACGCGCCATTCGATATGTACGAACTGATCGACCAATTAGTTGATGAAGGAAGCTTTTTCGACATCAAGAAATTGTTTGCGGCGGAACTGATTACCGGGATCGCCCGCATTGACGGCCAAGTTGTCGGCATCCTAGCCAACCAGCCGAAAGTCAAAGGGGGCGTGTTGTTCGGCGACTCTGCCGACAAAGGCGCGAAATTCATCAATCTATGCGATGCCTTTTCAATTCCGCTCTTGTTCCTTGCTGACGTACCGGGCTTCATGATCGGTACGAAAGTCGAGCGCGCGGGCATTATCCGCCACGGCGCGAAATTTATTGCCGCGATGAGTTCTGCGACAGTGCCGAAAATTTCGGTCATCGTCCGCAAAGCCTACGGGGCAGGATTGTACGCTATGGCTGGACCAGCTTTTGAACCAGATGTCTGCATCGCGCTGCCGACTGCCCAAATCGCGGTCATGGGACCAGAAGCCGCAGTCAACGCGGTTTATTCGAATAAAATTGAAGCGATCGAAGACCCGAAAGAGCGCATCAAGTATGTGCAGGAAAAACACCGTGAGTATAAAGAAGAAATCGATATCTACAAACTGGCTTCTGAATTGATTATCGATGAAATCGTGGCTCCACATCAATTGCGGGACGTCCTGGCTCAGCGGCTGTCATTCTATGAATCAAAAGAATTGCCATTGCCATATCGAAAACATGCCATTACTCCTGTATAATAATATGAAACGAGAAGTCTGCCTTGCAAAGGCAGGCTTCTTTTAAAAAAGCGAAACCATTCTGGCTAGGAGGGGTTGTAATGGAATATGTCATCATTGGCGCAGGCTCTGTCGGCATGCTGATGTCATGCATGCTGCGCGATGCGGGGGCCAGCGTCAAGCTGATCACGCACCGGAAAGAACAGGCAGATTTGATCAACGAGCAAGGCATTAAAAGGGGCAGTGCTTATTATGTAGTCGAAGCGTCTGAAAAACTCGAAGCCATCAATCGCCATGCGATTGTGCTGCTTGCTGTGAAATACGACGCGCTTGAAGAAATTCTCCCTATCGTCAATAAAGAATGCCCATCAAATCCAATCGTCTTCCTGCAAAACGGCATGCTGCATCTCGAGTATCTGAAAAGCATGCCGCAGGCGAACATAGCCGCCGGCAGTGTCGAGCACGGTGTTATCCGGATCAGCGACAACGAAATCGAACATACCGGAAAAGGGATTTTGAATTTGGCATTGCTGAAAGGTGAAAAAAGGCATTTTATGCCGTTGCTCGATTTAAGGAGAGTGTGGACTAGCTGGCATGACGATTTTGATCGCATGCTGTTCCGGAAAGTGCTGCTCAACAGCGTCATCAATCCGCTGACAGCGTTAATGGGAATCAAAAATGGCGAATTGCTTACGAACCCATACGCATATGAACTGATGAAAGACTTGTATACGGAATTATACAGGGCATTTCCCGATATCGACGCCATGCTGCCGTTTGAAGAAGTGACCTCGCTTTGCGCTTCGACCGCTGGGAACACATCATCGATGCTGGCCGATAAACAGGCTGGCCGGAAGATGGAAATCGACACGATCATTCGTTATACATTGATGCGGTCGCCGATTGAACTGCCGACATTAAAAGCGTTATATAATTTATTGAAATCAGCCGAGGTCTAATCAATGGATATCCTGTATTCTCTCGGGGCGGTTTTCATCTTCGCCCCTGCCACTGCATTTATATTAATCGTGCTTTTCGCAAGAAAGTGGATGGGCTACCGCTCGATCGGCCTTGCCGCCGACTTGACGACTTTCCTGCTGTTCTTCTCGATTCCGGTGGCCATGGGTGCATTGTGGAATTTTGATGCTGCTTTCATCTCTTATGCGGCGGCGATCGTCGTGGCAATTGCCATGCTCGTCAACGAATGGAAAAAGTCGAAGGAAATTGAAATCCTGAAGCTGGGCCGAAAAACTTGGCGCGCCTATTTTCTGTTGTTCAGCATCGCCTATTGCGTAATATGGGCAGTGGGCATCGCATTCGCGCTCAACGACTTCTTGACCACTTAAAGCTTACAAGGCAGGCCTGCGAATTTACCGCAGCCGAACCTTGTAAGCTTATTTTTTTTCAATGGCGCTCAGGTTTGCTATAGTTGAATTTGAATGTAAAGGGAAAAGGGGACATTTTTAAATGAATATCGAGGAACATTATATAGCACCGGCCAACAAACTGATGAACGATTACATAAACGGCGAACCAACAATCGTGCAATTTTTTTCATATAAGCCGGAAACTGCGCAGTTCAAAGAGCGTTATAAAAAACTGAAAGAGCACACGGTGGACCGCCACAAGCTCACTGGAATCCTGCGCAATTATATGGCGCCGCACGGCCTTTCTGAAAAAGCCGAAGAGAATTTGGCGGCATTCGAAGCGGGAGCGCCGGTCGTGGTCGCAGGCCAGCAGGCTGGGCTGTTGACAGGACCATTGTATTCCGTTCATAAAGCCATTTCCATCATCGTGCTTGCTAAGCAAGCGGCTGAGGAGCTGGGCGCGCGCGTCGTACCTGTTTTCTGGATCGCCGGTGAAGACCATGATTTGGCCGAAATCAGCCACTTGTACCGCGGAGTGAATGGCAGACTCGACAAATTGAATGTCCCGCACGCAGAATATGGCAAGAATTCTGCTTCCACTGCCAAATTGAATAAACCGACGGTCGAATCTTATTTGAAAGAATATTTCCGGAGCCTGCCGGAAACGGCCCATAGCAGAGAGCTGCAAGCTTTGACATTTGGGTATTTGGAAAAGGCGGTTTCCTACACGGATTTCTTTGCGCTGCTTTTGAACCATTTTTTCAACGAAGAGGGCTTGCTGTATATCGATGCCGCGGATCCCGAGCTTCGCCAATACGAAACGCCATATTTCGAACGGATGATCCGCCAGTCCGAAGAGATTGCGCATGCTGTCGCCGATGCCGAGAGGCAATTGCAGGAAGCCGGCTATGCGGCAACCATCGGTGCTGAAGAAAATGCTGCCAATCTGTTTGTCACTGTGCAAGGTGAGCGGATTCTCTTACAGCGTGAAGGGGAACGCTTTACCGGCAGAGGGACAGCAATTGAGTATACATTGGACGAGTTGCTGGAAATCGCTAGGACTTCGCCTGAAAATCTCAGCAACAACGTAGTGACACGCCCATTGATGCAGGAAATGGTCTTTCCGGTCTTGGCTTTTGTGGGCGGGCCAGGTGAAATCGCCTATTGGGCCGCGTTGAAAAATGTATTCCAAACGGCAGGGATGGAACTGCCGATTGTCATGCCGCGTTTAAGCATGACCCTGGTTTCGAGAAGAGTTGAAACGCTATTAAAGAAATACAATCTGTC
>DATISS010000166.1:0-33422 GCA_035468565.1 Planococcus sp. (in: firmicutes) | reverse complement strand
AATCAGCCGCATCGTCTTCACTCCAATTCATTGATTTCTTTCAAACTTTCAGCAGCGAACTGCTTTAATGCCATAAACTCCTCGATATAGATAAATTGTTAAAAATCGGATGAAACATATTTCTTACATTCGTGACTTAAGAAGAACATTTAAAAAATGGATACGAGTAAATATCCTTAAATCCCTTATAGGATAGAGATAGATTAACCTCTTTTAAATACATATATTGGAAGATGAATTAATAAAACCTTAATTAAACATTTATTAATTGACTTTTCAGACTTTATTTTATCCTACACTGTTTATGAATAAAAAGAAACCTCTTTGAATAGTAAATATGTACTTATAGGACGTGCATCTATGCAAAAAGTTCGAATTTTTGTCAACTTTCCCACGTTTTTGACGATTAATTAACAATGCCCGCAGTTTTATCATCATATTAAAACAGCATAATTGCCCAAACGAAAAAGCCCGGTGAAATCCCAGGCTTTTCTTTAGGCAGTCCTAAAAATGGCGCGTTTTCATTTCATTCAATCGCTCCCAGATTTTTAAAAGGCTCAAGGCGCAGCATAACTTCTCCAACGACTGCTTGGTCGAGTATAAATCCGATTTCCCTCGAATCCACGCTGTTCAGCCGATTGTCGCCGAGCACGAAATATGCGCCACCAGGCACTGTGAATTCCCCGAAATCCTCTGTCAGTTTTCCGCTTCCCTGCTGCTGGGCCAAAGCACGGTTTTCCTCCAGGTAAGCTTCTTCAACCGGTGTCCCGTTCAGGAACAGCCTGTCATCAGCCATGCTAACTTTGTCACCCGGAATCCCGATTACACGCTTGATGAAATTCCGGTTTCCTGGCGCCTTAAAAACGATTATGTCAAAGTTATCGATGTCGCTAATTTTCACGATCAGGACTTTATCGGCTTCTTCGAAAGTGGGCATCATTGATGTGCCATGCACTTCTACAGGCTCAAACAGAAATTGACGGGCCAAGAGCACGACAAGGGCGGTGAACAACAGGATTTTCATCCAGGCAATAAGTTCTTGGATTGCGCCATCAGCCATCTCTTCCACCCCGTTCTGCATAGTACATCCATTTTACTACAGCCAAAAGCACTTGCACATTCGTTTTGCTATTCATTATCCGGATTGCTACAATTGTGTAAATATTAAAAATAGGAGGCCAAAAACATGAAAACCTTATCGACAAACCATGTCATCTACAGCTTTTCCCATTTAAACGAGCCTGTCATGAAGGTGCAGCCGGGAGATACGGTAGCCATTGAAACCTATGATTGCTTCCAGAACCAGCTGCAATCAGCCGAACAGGAAGTCGCGGCCATCGATTGGAATGAAATCAATCCCGCCACAGGACCAATTTTCGTTGAAGGCGCATCAATAGGCGATTTGCTGAAAGTAAGCATCGATGAACTCGAAATCGGCACTCAAGGCGTGATGGTGACCGGTCCGGATTTAGGCGTCATGGGCCATCGCCTCGAAAAAATGGAATCGAAAATCATTCCGATCGAAGGCGGCAAAGCGATTTTCAGCGACCAGCTGCATATCCCTTTGAACCCGATGATTGGTGTTATCGGTGTGGCCCCAGACGGTCCTCCGATTTCATGCGGTACTCCGGGAGCGCACGGCGGCAATATGGACACGAAATTGATCACAAAAGGTGCAGTCCTTTACTTTCCGGTCTTCGCCGAGGGCGCGTTGTTCGCATTGGGTGATTTCCATGCCGCCATGGGCGACGGTGAAGTCAGTGTATCAGGCATTGAAGTGCCAGGACGTGCAACTGTTACATTCGATGTCATCAAAGGCCAGCATTCGAAATATCCGATTCTCCAGAACAGCGACGGCTTTGCACTCCTTGTTTCTGCCATGACGCTCGATGAAGCGGTCAAAATAGCGGTGGAGGAAACGATCGACCTGATGCTGCCGCATACGGATTTAAGCGTCAGCGACATGACGATGCTCATGAGCGCCGTCGGCCAGGCCCAAATCAGCCAGGTCGTGGATCCACTCGTGACGGTGCGCTTTTTTGTCCCCCAATATGTACTGGATTCGCTCAACATTAAATTATTCTCTTAATGCACGTTTCTTCAGGAATTCCAGGCGGTTCGCCGGCGTCAGAATCGTCCGACTTTTGAGCCTCGCGCCTTTTTATGTTACACTCAAGAAAAACTTGTAGGTGATGAGAATGGTAGGAAGAAATGACCCATGCCCATGCGGCAGCGGAAAGAAGTATAAAAAATGTCACGGGAAACAGCAAACAGTTTCTATCAATGACATGGTAAACGACGAATTGTTCAAAGTACGCCAGCAATTTTTCTCGGACAACCCGAATCAGGAGCAGCTTCCGGCGTTCCGTGAACTTCAACAGCAATGGCAGCCTCGCTTGATGCAGTCAATGGCTGAAAACGATGCACAAGCTTTTGTCATCGAAAATTTCCTGTTCATGCAAAAGCCTGAACTATGGGAAGACTTTTTAACAAAACAGGTTGAAGCGGCTCAGCGCCCGACGACCAAAGAAGTTCTTGAAAACTGGAAAAATGTAAAAGTGTTCCTTGGCCAATTTGTTGCCGGAAACGAAACTTCCGCACAATTCAAAGATGCTTTTACAGGCGAAGTATTCAAAATGACTGACCAGCCTCCAACAGATATGCAGGACAATCAAGGATTATTGGCCATCTTGCTGCCAGATGCTCGAATCGGCGAAGAAGGCGCATTGTTCTTGAACGGCTATTTGACAGTTGTTGGCGAATTCAACCCGTTCTTTGAAGGGTTGAAAGCACAAATGGCTTCCGACGATGCAACTGACGGTCCCGCTTATCTGCGCGACAATTATTTGGCGGTCGTCGAAATGATTGTTAAATACTCAACGGGCTCAGTCGATGAAAGTGTCGACCTTTCTCCTGAACATCAATCTGTTTTAGATGAGCTCAACAAACATGTTGAAGCGGCAGATTTCGATGCCGAAACGGTCGATAATGTGACAAGCATCCTGAACAGCTATCTCGTGAGCCAACAGCCGACTGTCCAAAAGCCTGAAGCACTTGTTGCCGGCTATTGGAGATTCCTGCAGGACCACGAATTGATCAAAGGGCCAATGCTTGCACCTAAAGACCTCAGCGAAAAATTCGGTGTTTCTTCAAGCACAATCTTAAAACGTTCAAAAGAGTTCGGAGCTTATTTCGAAGAGCTTTTAGCGAAAAACTAAACAGCAATAAAGGCGCGGCCTCGGCTGCGCCTTTTTCATGCCGTTTTATCGGCTGAGTTTGGGTCCCATCCTGATTTTCAGGCTGCTTGAAAACAAAAATTTATTATAAATCCGTTTGTTTCCAATGATCCAGGGAAACAGGAAAATATGTGGAGCATTTGTTGAGAGAGACGGATTTCCCAGTCACCAAGTTCATCAATCCATGTCTTATGCACAAGATTCAAGATTTATCTTTGTGTTATGGGGATAAAACCATCTCTTTTTCTTGAAATGGAACTTATCAACATGTTGATAAGTTTTTAAGGCGCATGTTTTTTCTACAGAAAGGAGGACAAGAACATGTTCGAAATCACATTGAACAGTTTTATCCGAATCGTCACAGTCGGTTTCTTGGCGTATATCGGCCTTGTATTCTTTTTGCGTACTTCCGGCAAACGGACATTGACGAAATTGAACGCTTTCGATTTGGTCGTAACCGTAGCATTGGGGTCTACGCTCGCGACGGTTTTATTAAGCAAAGACGTCAGCCTGCTCGAAGGGATAACCGCCTTCGCTTTGTTGATCGTCATGCAGTACTTGATGACGTTTCTGGCGGTCCGTTCGAAAGGATTTGCCAACTTCATCAAGTCTGAACCGAAGTTGCTGTATAGCGGCGGTTCGTTCCTGCAAGGAGCGATGAAGAAAGAACGGATCACTGAAAACGAGATTCTCCAAGCGGTGCGGAACCAAGGAAGAGGAAGCATGGACAAAGTGCAGGCAGTTGTCCTGGAAACCGACGGCAGCATGTCGGTCATCAGCGGTGAACCTGGCAATACCCTGGACAATGTAGAAACGGAGAGTGAACATTAGCTCCGGAAAGCGCAGGCAATAGAAAAAGGTTCCGGAAAATTCCAGAACCTTTTTTTATGATCTAGGTGTTTTTACACGTTTTTTCCGATGCTCCCGGCGAGCAGGTGCGCTTTCGAAAAAGAGCTTTTCCCCCGCAGACTCTGGAACCACTGCTGGGACCGGCGCCGGTTTGCCGTCTTCGCCCATCGCAACCATCGTCAGGAACGATTCGGTAGTCAGCCGCTCTTCCCCCGTCTGCAAATTATGTGATTTCACGCGCACATACACTTCCATCGAGGTTCTGCCGGTCGACGTTACATTCGCTTCAAGTTCCAATACGTCGCCGACATGCGCGGAGGACAGAAAATCGACCGAGTCGATCGACGCTGTCACTACCTGTTTGCGTGAATGCTTCATTGCGGAAATTCCGGCAATCTCATCGATATAGGCGAGCACCTTGCCTCCGAAAATCGAATTCATATGGTTTGTATCCGGCGGCAATACCAGTTTTGTCTGGATTGTCCGTGATTCCTTCATCGGTCTTGATTCCATTTTCAACACTCCTTCTGCTTTCTTGCTGTTTTTATATACGCTTCCCCTCTATGATATATTACAAATAAGGGGGAGTAACAATGACAGAATTATTGAGAATCTTGAACACACCTGAATTCCAATCCAAAAAAACCTTGAAAGCCCAATTGCAGGAGCTGGGAATCAAAGCTGGCGACTCACTCATTGTCCATTCCTCGCTTAAGTCGATGGGATGGATTGCAGGAGGCCCTCAGGCGGTCGTAGAAGCCTTTATCGAGACAATCAGCGTAAAAGGGACCTTAGTGATGCCCGCACAGTCAGCAGACAACTCAGACCCTTCTTATTGGATGGCGCCGCCCATTCCGGAAAATTGGCACCAGCCATTGCGGGACGAGCTGCCGGCGTATGATCCCCATCTGACACCAATGCGCGGCATGGGCAAAATTGCTGAATGCCTGCATCGCCATCCGGACACAATCCGCAGCCCGCATCCGGCCCATTCCTTTATGGCTTGGGGAAAAAATGCCGCTCATTGGATGAGCGAGCAGCCAATCGACAATTCTTTTGGACCCGGCTCGCCGCTCGGAAAAATGATGGAAGGCGATGTAAAAATCGTGCTGCTCGGTACCGGGTTTGATTCATGTACGGCTTTGCATTATGCAGAGTTCGTCCAAGAAGCCCGAACCACCTCACCGCAAGGCGCCGCTATCATGAAAGACGGCAAGCGGATCTGGCAGCAATTCGATTGCGTCGATATGGACTCTGAGCGATTCCCGGAAATCGCCAAAGCTTATCCAGGCACTATCGCAGCCGGCAGGCTCGGGCAAGCCGAAGTGCAGATTGTCCCTATGCGGCCGCTTGTCGAATTCGGCATCGAATGGCTGAAGGCCAATCCTGCGCCAAAAGAAGAACAATCATAAAAGCCTGTCCATTGGAGTGGACTGCCCTTCCATCAGTTACATGGAGAGGCAGCCCACTAATGGGCAGGCTTTTATGTATAGACGATTTCATCCAATAGATTCTCAAGACGCGCATTGCTGGCGTTGAAAGAATCCACGAACGCATTGATGATTTCAGCAGGTTCTGCTATGTTCTCCCAATCCAGCCGATAGCCGGCGTTCAAGGCAAGCTGGCGGGCAAATTCCCTCACAGTCCTGCCATTCCCTTCACGGAAAGGATGCAAGGCATTCAATTCCGCCAAGTAATGGGCGAGGCGCCGGATGAATTGGTCACGCGGCAAGTCTTTCAGGTAGTTGTCCTGCTCTAGCTCCGCAAAGATTCTGCGCAATTCCGCATCGATGAACTTCGGATGCGCGAAAGACGAAGAACCTTTCGAAATCATCTCTTTCCGCATTTCCCCGGCAAAAGGATAGACATCCTGCAGAATGGAGCGATGAATCTCAATGAAGGCTTCCATATCAACCGGCTCGGCGGGGTTTTTAATACGCAATTCCGATAACCGGAACAGCGCATAGACTTTTTCCAACTCTTTCAGCTTTTCTTCATCCCTCAAGTTGAACAGATTGACCAGCACCTCCGACTCGGGGTAGCAGTACATGGAGCTATGCTGATACTTAGACATTGAATTTCGACTTGATGGCCCGGTGGAATTGAGCTTCCGTCCGTTCACCAGTCAACACCGACCTCACAAAATTCTCATCCTCATTTGTTACATCAAAGCCTTCAGTCACAAGAGAATGGGAAGCATAAGAAATTGCATGGCTGGCTTGTTCATGGGAAACCCGGTTAACTAATTTCGTCAAGATCATGACCACCTTTCGTCCTCCAATCATACCATTTCCACGCCCTTTTTTCCACCCTCACCCCCTATTCCATAAGGTTTTCAGCGATTTTTTTGCACAAGAAAACCGGATGCCGAAGCACCCGGTTTTCTTTATGCCTGCTGCTGCAGTTCTTTGGTTTCCTCAGCTGTAAAAGGCCGCGATCTGGTTAAGAACCGCTTGCCTTCCACGCCTTCTAACGAAAACATGCCGCCGCGCCCATTCACAACATCAATAATCAGCTGTGTATGGCTCCAATATTCGAATTGGCTTTTGTGCATATAGAATTTGCTGCCGCCGATCTCGCCGAGCAACACATCCTGGTCGCCCAGAAACAAATCACCTTCCGGATAGCACATCGGTGAACTGCCGTCACAGCAGCCTCCCGACTGGTGGAACATGACCGGTCCGTGTTTCTTTTTCAGCAATTCAATCAGCTCAAGCGCTGCTTCTGTTGCAACTACACGTTGGACCATCTCAATCCCTTCTTTCTTGATCAAAAGAATCCTTGTTTGTCTTCACTGTAACTGACAAGCATATTTTTCGTCTGCTGGTAATGGTCAAGCATCATTTTGTGGTTCTCACGGCCGAAGCCGGACATTTTGTAGCCACCGAACGCTGCGTGGGCAGGGTATTGGTGGTAACAGTTTGTCCAAACACGGCCAGCTTGGATGCCGCGCCCGAAACGGTAAGCCGTATTCGTGTCGCGCGTCCAGATGCCCGATCCCAGTCCATATAACGAATCGTTAGCGATTTCAAGCGCTTCTTCTTTTGTTTTGAATGTCGTAACCGAAACGACCGGCCCAAAAATCTCTTCTTGGAAAACGCGCATCTTGTTATGGCCTTTAAAAACAGTCGGCTTGATGTAATAGCCTTCTGCCAATTCGCCTTCAAGTACATTGCGGTCTCCGCCGATCAATACTTCCGCGCCTTCCTGCTTGCCGATATCCAGGTAAGACATGATTTTTTCCATTTGTTCTTGTGAGGCTTGGGCACCCATCATCGTTTCAGGGTCAAGCGGATTGCCGATTTTAATCTCGGCAACGCGTTTCAAAGCGCGCTCCATGAATGCGTCATAAATATCTTCATGAATCAGAGCACGGGAAGGGCATGTACATACTTCACCTTGGTTCAAGGCAAACATGACAAAACCTTCAATCGCTTTATCCAGGAATGCATCGTCTTCATCCATTACGTCTTTGAAGAAAATATTCGGCGACTTTCCGCCAAGCTCCATTGTCACCGGAACCAGGTTTTGTGATGCGTATTGCATGATTATGCGGCCTGTTGTCGTTTCACCCGTAAATGCCACTTTTGCAACGCGCGGGCTTGACGCCAGCGGTTTACCTGCTTCCAATCCAAAACCGTTGACGATATTCAATACGCCAGGCGGAATCAGATCACCTACCAGTTCAGCCCAAACGAGAATGCTCGCCGGTGTCTGTTCAGCAGGTTTCAGCACGACGCAGTTTCCTGCAGCAAGCGCAGGAGCGAGCTTCCAGACAGCCATCAGCAGCGGGAAGTTCCAAGGAATGATTTGAGCAACAACGCCCAGTGGCTCATGGAAATGATAAGCTACCGTATCTTCGTCAATTTGGCTGATTGAGCCTTCTTGCGCGCGGATTACACCGGCGAAATAGCGGAAATGGTCGATTGCCAAAGGAAGATCCGCGTTCAAGGTTTCACGGACAGCTTTTCCGTTATCCCATGTTTCAGCGACTGCCAGCATTTCCAGGTTTTCTTCCATGCGGTCTGCAATTTTCAATAAAATATTCGAGCGGACAGTGCTCGACGTTTTGCCCCACGCTTCTTTTGCCGCATGTGCAGCGTCAAGCGCAGCTTCTACGTCTTCAGCTGTCGAACGCGCCACTTCTGTGAATTTTTTGCCGTTTACTGGAGAAACATTATCAAAATACTGGCCATTCAGCGGAGCGCGCCACTCTCCATTTATATAGTTTTCGTACCTTTCTTTGAAAGAGTGTTTCGCACCTTGCGTGTTCGGCATCGCATATTCCATTACCATTCTGTTTCCTCCCTTTATCTTTTTTGCCTCTCTTGTATGCGCTTACATTCTTTATAAAAAAGATTGCTGCACAACAAGAAACAGCTTCCCTTCTATATTGTCAAAAAAATTAGAAAATTGCAAGTCCTTTGGGTAAATTATGGGTACCATTTCACATCGTTTTGTTTATTCGGCGCGCGGGGTATACTGTTTAATAGAAAAAGAAATAAGCAATGAAGGGATTTTATCTATGCGAATCAATAAATTTTTAAGTGAAACGGGCATCACCTCACGCCGCGGCGCCGATAAATTCATCGAAGCCGGACGCGTTACAATCAATGGCCAGCAGGCGGAACTTGGCAGCAAAGTCGGGCCGAACGACGAAGTCCAGGTAGACGGCAAAATCATTGAGCAGCCGCAAGAAAAATATGTATACATTGCGCTCAACAAGCCCGTCGGCATTACGAGCACGACCGAGCGACATATCGAAGGCAATATTGTGGATTTCATCAACCACCCTTTGCGTATCTTCCACGTCGGAAGGTTGGATAAGGATTCGGAAGGCCTGATTCTGCTGACGAACGACGGCGACATCGTCAACGAGATTCTGCGGGCGGAAAATGAACACGAAAAAGAATACATCGTCACAGTGGATATGCCGGTTACAGAATCCTTCTTGAAGAAAATGTCGGAAGGTGTCGAAATTCTTGATACAAAAACGCTGCCGGCCAAAGCTGAGAAGATTTCGAAATTCACATTCCGCCTGACGATCCAGCAAGGGCTGAACCGCCAGATTCGGCGCATGTGCCAAGCGCTCGGCTATGAAGTCCGAGATCTGAAGCGGGTGCGCATCATGAACATCCACCTGGGCGACTTACCGACAGGCGAATGGCGGGAACTGACAAATGAAGAACGCAGCGAGCTGTTCCGCAAACTGGATTACAAACCGAAACGATAGGAGACAGATCTATGCTGACTTTACAGAACACTCCGAACCACGCAGGCGTTAAGATTAGCGGCGATTATTTCGATTTTGAAGAATTGAACAAAGCGATCTACCATGTAATCGGCAGTGAAAAGAAATACCATAATTACACCGGCTCAAGGACCCGGATCCTTGGAATTTCCAACGCCATCCGCCAGGCCGCGCTTGGCGAACGCAATGTGGAAACCGTTTATAATGGTTTGACAGAGCACGCAAAAAAACAAAAGAGCTTTATATCATCTGATAAAAACATCTATTTCTCGACAGAAGTGCTGTGGCCAGAAATCTTATACGCCGCAATCGCACTCAAGGATTTTGTCCGTTTGCACCGAGAAGAATCGGCGTTCCCCGACTGGGAACCCGAAGTGCACGTCATCACCCATTTCCAATCGCTCGTGTTGGATTGTCTTCACGGGCAAGTACCGGAAGAAGAATACCAGATCATCATGAAGACGTTCAGCCAGTCTGCCTCTGTGAGCGACTACGCCATCCAATACATCGATTTCCTCAATTTGAAGTTTATCGACATGGCGAAACAGCAGCGTGAAAATGCGCTGTCTTCTGTCGCGATGAAGATTGCTTTGCAGGACAGCGACTACACCGCGTTCCGCCAGCAAGTGCTGGCAGCGGCAAATCCTGCCAAAAAAGGGATACATGAAATTTACTTTAAAGCCGATTATCCGGAAAAGATTGATTGGTGACAAGAAAAGCGGAAGTGCCCGCTTAGACCCGACAAGCGCTGGAAGCCTGACCGGTAATGGCGCTCTTTGCCATTGCTGGTCAGGCTGAAGCGACTCGAGGGGCTGGGCACTGCAGCTGGACATCAAGAAAAGCGCAGGCGCCCATTGAATCTGAGCGCCGGAGCTGGACAACTAGAAAAGCGGAAACGGCGGTTAAGGTTCGACAAGCATAAGAAAACTGGCGAAGCGGCGTGTTTTCAGCCTCGCAGCCAGGCTGGCTTATGACCCGAGAACCTGGCCGTTGGAGCTGGACAACAAGAAAAACAGGCGCCAGCGTGAATTCACGCTGGCGCCTGTTTTTTCTTAACGCTTGATCTGCAAAACCATGAAATCACTGACTTCTTCCGCCCGCAGGCTATGCCTCTCACCGGGAACCATATGAAGCAGATTGTGTTGGGACACTTCCACTTCCTTGCCCTCAACCGTGAAAATTACTTTTCCTCTTTTGACAATGATGAGAACATCCGCATCCACTTCGTGCTCCGCTACCGTCTGCCCGATCTGCAGCTGCATATTCACCACATTGGTGTTGTTGAAACTCAACATTTTTTCGATATGTTTATGCTTATCGTTCAAATAATAAGGTGTATCAATCAATTCCATGCCGGCACCCCCTTTCACTTTATCTAATTCGACACAAAAACCCGGATTCCTGTGATTACGGAATCCGGGTTTTTGCACTATTTTCTTATTCGACCAGTTGGATAAACTGTTTTGTGCGTTCATGCTGAGGATTTTCAAAGAACGTTTTCGGATCAGCCGATTCGATGATTGTCCCTTGGTCGATCATGATGACGCGGTCCGCCACTTCTTTTGCGAACTTCATTTCGTGCGTCACGACAACCATTGTCATCCCTTCTTCCGCAAGCTGTTTCATGACCTGCAGAACTTCTCCGACCAATTCAGGATCGAGAGCAGAA
Source organism: Planococcus sp. (in: firmicutes) (assembly GCA_035468565.1). Lineage (GTDB taxonomy): Bacteria > Bacillota > Bacilli > Bacillales_A > Planococcaceae > Planococcus. The sequence continues at coordinate 22,417 of DATISS010000166.1, read as the reverse complement.
GTAGGTTCATCGAATAGCATGACCTTCGGCTTCATCGCAAGCGAACGCGCAATTGCCACCCGCTGCTTTTGCCCACCGGAAAGTTTGCTTGGATAAACATCCGCCTTATCTTCAAGGCCAACCTTTTTCAGAAGTTCCATTCCCAGCTTTTTCGCTTCTTCTTTTTTCATCTTTTTCACCGTAATTGGTGCTTCAATGACATTTTCCAAAACGGTTTTATGCGGGAACAAGTTGAAATGTTGGAAAACCATTCCCACTTCCGCCCTGATTTGCGGTAAATTCTCTTTTTTAGGGTCGATTGTATGCCCATCTATTGTAATTTTTCCGCTATTGATCATTTCCAAAAAGTTAAAACATCTGAGAAGCGTACTTTTTCCGGATCCACTGACCCCGACCAGAACGACAACCTCTTGGGGCTTTACATGCAGATCAACGCCTTTCAGCACCTCAAGATCGCCAAAGGATTTGTGTATATTTTCTCCGATTATCATGTTTAACCCTCCTTAGGCTTTGTCCACATCGAGTTTATTTTCGTACAAGCGCAATAGGTACGTAAAGATCATTACGAGAACCAGGTAATACAGCGCGACAACTAGGTACGATTCAAAAGGCTGGAAAGATTGTGCCGCTTCACGGTTTGCAAGCGCGAAGATTTCCGATACCCCGATGATATAAACTAACGATGAATCTTTCAATGTAATGATGAACTGGTTGCCCAGCGGTGGAATCGAACGGCGCAAGGCTTGCGGAAAGACGATGCGCTGCATTGTCTGTCTCCGATTCATGCCGAGCGACATACTCGCTTCACGCTGCCCAGGATCGACGCCCTGGATAGAGCCGCGGAAAATTTCCGCAATATATGCGCCGTTATGGACACCTAGAGCGATGGCGCCAGCCCAGAAATTATCCATTGTGTAAATTTCAACTATCCCGAAATACAGGAACATAATTTGAACGATCAGTGGTGTCCCACGGATGACCGTGATGTACAGGTTAGCAATTCCCTGCAGAATTTTCGACCCTGAAATTTTCATTAGGGCGAATATCAAACCGATTACCGTACCAAGGACGACACCGATTGCAGTCAATTGCAATGTAACAACCGTCGCTCTCAGGAATCCCGGATAGGTCCGCATAAATACTTCATATACTGTTGAAAATAATTCTAACATAGACAACATTCCTCCTTAGGCCAAATGATTATTTGAGGATCTCGATTCCTTCAAGATCTACATCAAGGAGGTTACGCTCGAACCATTTATTGGAAATTTCTTCATATTTGCCGTTTTCAATGATTGCAGCCAATGCTTCGTTCACTGCAGCCAACAATTCTTCATCTTCTTTGTTCACTGCAACAGCCGCTTGCTCGATCCATAGCGGATCGCCGACCATTTCAACTTCAAGTCCAGCTTTTTGCGCTTCAAATCCTACTACATCGGCAGTGATGACTGCGTCCAGTCGCCCTTCAATCGCCAAATCCTGCAATGCGACAACATCACTATTGTAATACTGGATATCGTCCGTGTATTTTTTAGCAGCTGTATCGTATGTGCTTTGTCCAACAACGCCGATTTTCACGCCTTCAAGATCCGCTTCCGAAGTGATTTCAGTATTTCCTTCACGTACGAAGATTACGCCGCCTGAATAATAGTATGGGTCAGAGAAAGAAACCTGTTTTTCACGTTCTTCTGTAATTGCCATCGATCCGATGATCGCATCGAAACGGTTGGTTGTCAGACCCTGGATAATCGTTTCCCATGGCGTAGTTACCGGATTCGGCTCAAGGCCCATTTCTTCCGATAGCGCGTTGCTGATATCAATATCGAAGCCTGTCAGAGTTCCGCCTTCTGTAAAGTTGAAAGGCTTGTACAGTCCGCTTGAAGCAGTCGTGAATTTGCCTTCTTCCACTAGATCCAAATCGCTTCCGCCTTCGCTTGATCCTTCCGAACCGGCTGAGTCATCTGAACCTCCGCAAGCTGCCATAAGCATTCCTGCTGATAGAATTACACTTAAAAATGATAATTTCTTTTTCATATTGTTCTCCCCTTTTCGTTGATTATGATTGACCAAAGCGCCTGAGCGATTCGGGACTTGCCAGTAAATTGAGCGTCCTTTTTATAAAAATATATCTTTCTCTTTGTATACTTCTTCGATCTTCATCAAATTCCCTTTCACTTTCGCATGCTCTTTTACGTAGACGAAACGCATGATGGAAGTCAGCAAAGCGTGCACCGCTGTGTAGGAATCGATGTTCAAATTGGAATTCAGCGCAACCGGCAGCAAAATATCCGCATGTTCGCCAGCAGGTGAATCGCTGGCATCTGTCAGCACAATCACTTGTGCCCCCCGCTCTTTCGCCGTGCTGAGCGTATCGATCAGTGTCCGCGTGTAGCGTGGAAACGCAAATGCAATCACAATGTCGCCTTCCGTGACCTTCGATAATTGGCTATAATACCGCCCTTCGGAAGAAACGATCATTTCCGTCTGGCCGAGCGTCATGTCCAGCCATCCTGAAAACCAATGCGCGAGCCCGAAATCGAAAAAATTGCTAGTGACGTAAATGTGTTTTGCGGAACTGATCATATCGACTACTTGAAGCAGCTTTTCTTCATCAATGGATTGTTTGAGTTTAACGATGCTCAAAATATCCGCATCCAGCAAATTCTCCAAAAAAGATTGATCCACTTCCGGCTCCAGCATTTCCTGTTCCGCCTGCACCAGTCTTTCTTCCGCCAATTTCCGCTGAATCACCTGCTGAAATTCAGCATATCCTTTGTAACCAAGCTTCTGCGTCCAGCGAATCACCGTCGATTCACTGACGTTCACCCGCCTCCCTACTTCAAGAGCAGATGAAAACGCCAAGAAAATGGGTTCCTTAACAAATAGATCCCCCACTTTTTTTTGGCCAGAGCTGAAATCCTTATAAGACCCCGAAACTTTACGCAGTATTTCCTGCACGCCAACCGCCTCCAACACAAGAACTTACTCAAATACCTATAAAAAGTATACTATCTTGCAGGGAATCCTGCAATACTTTACTGAATATTCTAGGAAGCCATTTATTTATATTTATTCTATTTTCGATTCTTTTAATCAATTTAATGCGACTTTTATGCAATTAATATGTATGTTTCTAGCTTGCTATGTCTAGTTTCACCAACATTTCACGCCTCAAGGGAATGGAGGATAGGATTTCCGGAGATGCGGCAAAATTTTTTTGCAGGAAATACTTCGTTTGGAAGGGATAGTAAAGAAAATTCCCCTTTACCTCAAATTGCAAACCTGAATTTCCCACATTTTTTGGTTCCGAAAGGATTTCAGGCAAAGGAACCGAATAAGAAAGAGGAAGAAGCCCGGCAAAACGCCAGAACATGAAATAAAACATAAGTATTGTATAATAATTGTATAATATTAGTATCGGAGTGGATAGATTTGAAATGGCACGATCGGATTTTTTGGCTATTTATAGTGTGGTACAGCATCGGAATTGTGTTGCTGAGCTTTGATTTATTGCCTTGGTGGCTGGAATGGGCAAATGCATTTTTCCTGATGCTTGCCGGAACACTTGGCTTTCTTTATTTTTATCAGCAATTCGGGAAAGCAGCCGGCATTTCGCTGGGCATTTTCATCTTTGTGTTTACGTTTATCGTTGAAGGAGCCGGCGCTGGCACTGATTTCCTTTTCGGATCTTACGATTATACCGCGAGCTTCGCTCCCAATCTGTTCGGGGTTCCGCTTGCCATTGGCTTCGCCTGGCTAATGGTCATGGCGACCACCCACGTGCTTGCCAGATGGATTGTGCCTTCTGGAGGCATTTTATATGCTGTTGTCGGGGGTATAGGCGCTGTCATCATCGATTTGATCATCGATCCTGTGGCTTTTCGCTTAAAGGAATATTGGATTTGGCAAGACTCTGGCATCTATTACGGCATCCCGTGGACCAATTTCACCGGATGGTTTATCGTCGCTTTTGTCCTTCACTTGCTCATTGACTGGCTGATGAAACGGCAAGGAATCCAAATCGGCGCTTCTACCCGCGAAAAACGGATGGTCCTTTTGTACATACTGATCACAGCCATGTTCGTGCTGCTTGGCGCTTTGGGCGGCTTATGGCTTGCCGCATTGCTTACTACCGCCCTTGCGGCTGGATTTACGGCATGCGCATGGAATAGGAGGCCCGCATGATTCCCGCGAAGAAAATTTATTTATTCGATAAAGGATTTGAATTGTATTTGAATCCGCTCCTCCACAGATCTTTTTCCGGCCTTCTCGGCCGCGGCATGCAAAGGCCGCAGTCGAATCCCGTAATCTTCATCGCCAACCACAGTTCCTGGTGGGACGGGCTGCTGTTCTTTTTCCTGAACCGTACAGTCTGGAAGCATGATATCCATATGATGATGGACGAAAAAGGATTGGTGCAATACAACTTTTTCCGTTTTCTCGGCGCATTCTCCATCAACCGTGCAAAGCCGAAAGATATTCTCGCTTCGCTGCAATATGCTGAACAGCTGCTGCAAAGCGGCAAATCTGTTGTGCTGTTTCCACAAGGCGACGAATTCCATCAGGAAAAGCGGCCGCTGGGATTCAGTGCCGGCATCACGTTCTTGATGGAGCGCTGCCCAGACATCCCGGTCATCCCGCTGAGCTTCTATTATTCGTTCCGTCATGTCCAGAAACCGGAAGTGTGGATGCTCCAATCGCCGGCGTTCCGTCTGGATGAGCTTGCCGGAAAAAGCCGCAAAGAGCGGACAGCGGAAATCGAACAGCTTTCAACGCAGCAGCTCGATGAGTTGAAGAGCTTTGTAGTCGCAGAAGACACGGCCGCATTTGAAGACTTATGGAAAAGGGGGAAATAGCTATGTTCTTGTTCATCGGCGCGCTTGCGGTTTTTTTGCTGTGGACCGTCTTCAACAGCTTTTTCCTCCCTTCGCTGCCGGTCAAGGCGAATTTGTCTGCAGCCCCGGCAATTTCCGTGCTGATCCCGATGCGCAATGAAGAGCATAATGCCGCGACTTTGGTGGCTTGCCTGAAAGCTGCAGATTATCCGAATATGGAATTCATCATCCTAAACGATCAGTCGACAGACCGGACCGGCGAAATTCTTTCCCGGTTAACTGCCGGTGACAGACGCTTCACCCTTTTACAAGGGCGGGAGCTGCCAGCTGGCTGGGTCGGAAAAGTCCATGCCTGCCACCAATTGCAGCAGCACGCCAACGGAGAATATCTGCTATTTATCGACGCCGATATCCGCTTTGTCCCGGAGGCGTTCGGGCAGGCATTGTCGTTGATGCAGCAACGCGGAGCGAAATTATTATCCGGCTTTCCCGCATTCGATGTTCCGCCTTTTTTAAGCAAACTATTGGTGCCAATGCAGCATTTCGTAGTGTTTTTCCATCTTCCGCTGGCTGTGGCCAACCGGACGAATATTCCTTCCACCACAGCAGCTAACGGCATGTGGATGCTATTTGAACGTAAGGCATACGACAAAATCGGCGGACACGCGGCAGTTGCAGACTCTCTTGTGGAAGATGTCCACATTGCACGCTTGATGAAGGCCTCAGGCATGAAGATGCTGCTGGCCAATATCACCCGCTCTGTGCGCTGCCGCATGTACGATACGAACCATGACGTATGGGAAGGATTCTTGAAAAACAGTTATGCGGGCATCGGGCGTTCGCCTCTGATGGCTGCAGGGCTGAGCCTGTTCTATGGGGCATTTTACGTAGCGCCGCTGTTTCTGCTCCTGTATGGTTTGCTGTCTGCAAATCCGCTTTACGCTGTCCCTTATGCTTTGACCGTGCTGCAGCAGCTTTACGTGCTGCTCATGACCCGCCAGCATTGGCAGCTGGCGTTCTTGATGCCTGCGCAGGCAGCCGCAATGATTGCCGTGCTGCTCCACTCGATGTGGAAAGCGTGGCGCAAAAAACCGTATTCCTGGAAAGGCAGGCAGTATTCATGAAAAAAGTGATCATCATCGGTGGCGGCCTCGGCGGCCTTTCTTCAGCTGTTACATTGGCGCATGCTGGATACCACGTGCATTTATTCGAACAGAACGCTCACCTCGGCGGCAAATTGATGCCAGTTTCACTGGGCAGCTATTCGTTCGACTTTGGGCCAAACACGATTACGATGCCACATATCTTCAAAGGAATCATCGAGCAGACCGGAGAACGAGCAGAAGATTATTTCGAACTCCTGCCGCTCCAATCCCATACCCGCAATTATTTTCCTGACGGCTCCACAATCGAGTTTTCTTCGGACCAGGAAAAGATGGCTGCTGAACTTGCCGGTTCGTCCGCAGCCGACGCGGCCAATTACCCGGAATTCCTGAGGGAAATCACCCGCCTTTACCGATTATCCGAACGCTATTTCTTCCCCGCAACGTTCCAGTCCTGGCGCGATTACCTTTCGCCTTCTCTCGGGAGCGCGTTGCTGCAGGCAAGGCCGGCAGAGACAATGGATCATTTTTTCAAGCGTTATTTCTCAAACCCGCACTTACTGCAGGCGCTTGGCCGATACGCTACTTATATTGGGTCTTCTCCGTATAAAGCGCCTGCCACTTTTGCGATGATAGCGTATCTCGAACTGGTGGAAGGCGTCTACTACGCCAAAGGCGGCAATGTCCGCATCGCGGAAGCTTTCGCGGCGGTTGCCCGAAAGAACGGTGCCGTACTGCAGACCGGGACCGCTGTAGAGCAGATACTGGTGCACAACGGCTGCGTCAGTGGTGTGGAGCTGGCAGGCGGGGAGAAAGTCGAGGCCGACCTGGTCATTTTAAACGGCGATCTCTTGAGCGCATTTCCAGAATTAGTCGATGAAAAGCTCCGCCCCTCTTTCCCGGATGCCAAAGCCGCCCGCTTTGAACCTTCTATTTCGGCATTCGTCATAACTGCCGGGCTGAAGGGACATGCGCCGGAACTCAAACACCATAATGTATTTTTCTCCGGTGATTACCGGCAGGAATTTGCCGATCTGTTCGACCATCAGCGCTATAGCGACGAACCGACAGTCTACATCAGCAATTCCTCCTACACCGATCCTTCCGTATCTCCGGATGGCAGCAATTTGTTCATCTTAGTAAATGCCCCTGCCCTGACAAAAGAAGGGCAGCTCCAGATCGATCCTGAGCAATACAAAGAACGCATCTACGATTTCCTGGAAAGTTACGGCGTGGAAATCCGCAGCCGGCTCGCCGTGGAAAAAGTGTTCACCCCTTCTTTTATAAAGGAGACTTTTGGCTCGTGGCGTGGTGCACTGTATGGCCCTTCTTCCCACCGCAAAGCGGACGCCTTCCTGCGCCCCGCCAACGCCAGTTCGGATATTTCCAATTTATATTTCATCAGCGGCAGCACGCATCCAGGCGGCGGTTCCCCGATTGTCACGATGGGCGGGCAAAACTTGGCACGTCGCATCATCAAGAAACACAAATAAAAGGCTTCAGCGCCGATTCGCGCTGAAGCCTTCTTTTTTATAAGTAAGCCAAGATGGCCTGTTTGGATTCATCTGATACGAAATGTTTCTCTGTGAACACATTATAGCGCTTGTCGCGGATTGCCGACAAGATTTCACGGTACACAAGGCCCGCCCCTTTTACAGCGATGCGGGAGGACAGCGGGTATTCATGGATCGTTTCAAATGCCTGCTGATAATAATGTTCAGCTTGCTTGGCAAGATCCTCCCAAACTTCCACAAACTCTCCACTGACTTGCCCATTATGCAAATCGGCATCGGCAAGGCTATATTTATGCAAAATTTCATTCGGCAAATAAATTCGGCCAATTTTCAAATCCTCTCCGACATCCCGCAGAATATTGGTGAGCTGCATCGCATAGCCGAGGGAAATCGCGCCTTCTTTCAGCACAGCTATTTTGCCTGGCGCAAGAATCGGCAACAGCATCAGCCCGACGCTGCTCGCCACGTGATAACAATAGTCCAGCAGGTCCTCAACAGTTTCGTAGCGGCTGAAGGACAAGTCCATTGCCTGGCCTCTCAGCAAACAGGAAAATGCTTCTGCATCCATGTCGAAAGTTTGGAACACATCAGCAAGAGCGACCCACATCGGATTGTCGTGATCGTGCTGCCCTCTCAAGAATAGCTGAAACTCCCGCTCGAACTTCGCAAGTTCTTCGACAGGGTTATCCCCTTCATCAACAATGTCGTCAGCGAAACGGCAAAATGCATAAACTGCCCAAACCGCTTTCCGTTTTTCCTTCGGCAACAAAGAAAAGCTTTTGTAAAAACTCTTGGAATTGGCAGCAATGACTTTTTCACAATAATCGTAAGCTTTTCTTACTTCCATCGTGTACCGCTCCCTTCACTGGTGAACTCACTTTGGACTTGCTCGGCCATTAGTTTCGCTCCTTGCATGACGATCGGGATTCCGCCGCCCGGATGCACGGATGCCCCGACTGCGAACAATCCTCGGGTTTTAAACGGCTTGACCTGCGGACGGAACACCCCTGACTGGAACAGCGTCGGCCCAATGCCGAAACTGCCGCCTTTGAACAACCCGAACGCCTCCGCTTCTGTCGGCGTACGGACTTCCATCCATTCCGTCGCAGCTTTCAAACCTGGAAAAGATAAAAGCTCAGCGCGCTCTATGATTTGATCGATCCATTCCGTTTCCGAAGCCCAATCGATCATTGAGCCAGCAGGGACAGGCACCAGCATGTAAAGGACGCCCTTGCCTTCCGGAGCGAGTGAACGATCCACTTTGGATGGATGAAATGTATAAAACGCAGGATCTTCAGGAAGTTTTTTATCGCTAAAGACATTTTTCATATGGTTTTCATAACTGCTGCCAATGAAAAACTGATGGATATTTACGTCTTCATAGACCTTGTTGAGCCCGAAGTACAACAGAACGCAGCCGGAAGAAGGAACAAACTCCTTCTCTTTCTGTGCCGGCAAAACAGATGTGATGGATGGAAAGTCTCCATTATATATTACGCCGTCAAAAGGCTGAAATCCTTCTTTTGTTTCAATTCCTTTGACCGCGCCGTCATTAATGACGATTTCTTTCACTGGGCACCCGGTATGTATCTTAGCATTCGGGCGCTTCCGAAGTTCATTTTCAAGAAGCGGGATCAAACTGCCGTAACCGCCTTTTAAATAATGCACGCCATGTTCATGCTCACTAAAAGGCACCAAAGAATACATTGCGGGCGCATTGAAAGGGTCTCCCCCGATGTACAGCGCCTGCAGCGTATAAGCCAATTGAAGCCTTTCGTCTTTAAAGTAATTGGACATCAATTTTTTCACGGATTGCTGCGGTTTCAGCTTCAGCAGCTTCTTCACATTTCCAGGCGTCCAGAAATCGCTTTTTTTGACAAAAGAATGTTCCAAAAAGGCGGAGCTTCCGATTTCAAAGCGCTCTCTGCCTTCTGCCATGAATTTCAGGAAGCCTTCCTGTTCCCCAGGAAACACCCGCTCCACTTCCGCGGCTTGGCGTTCGATGTCCGGATACTTGGTGTACACTTTTCCGTCGGGAAAGCGGATTGTATAAAGCGGGTCGCAAAGAAGCAATTCGTATTGTCCCTCGCCTATTCCTGCCTCCCTCAGCAGTTTGCGGAACATTTCCGGCAGCAGGACAATTGTCGGGCCTTCGTCGATCCGAAAGCCGTCGCGTTCCACGAAAGTCAAACGCCCCCCAAGCTTCTTCTCTTTTTCAAAGATGGTGACATCGAAGCCTTGGCGGGTTAAGTAAAGCGCCCCCATCAAACCTCCGACGCCCCCTCCTATAATGGCGATTTTCATGAAAAGCCCTCCAATGCCGGCAAAGGCGACGTCGGGACAGGTGATTTACCGTATTGCTCGAAAATGCCATTCGCTGTAATGCGGGCAGATTCCAGGATGGTCGGCAAGCCGCTTCCAGGATGCGTTCCGCCTCCGACTAGCCAGCAATTATCCAGCTCTTCGAATTTATTATGGGGACGGAAAATCATCATCTGCGACAATTGGTGACCAAGGTTGAACGTTGCGCCTTTGTAGACGGAATAATCGTGTTCCCAGTCGAACGGTGTCAACAGCTGCTCTTCTTCAATATGGTCGCGGAGCCCTTTAAATTCTGTTTTTTCTTCGATAATATCCAATACAAGTTCACGGAAAGCCTCTTTTTCCTGCTCCCATCCGATATCGCTGAAATTATTCGGCACCGGCGCCAGGATATAAAGCGTCGACTTCCCTTCAGGTGCCAATGTCGGATCGGTTACACTCGCATTCTGGATGTAAATGGAAGGGTCCGCGGAAAGCATGCGTGTATTCGTGATTTCCTCGACATTCTTTTTATAGTCTTTTGAAAATACAATGGTGTGATGGGAAAGGTCGTATTTCTTATCGAGCCCAAGATACATCATGAACGTCGAACAGGAGTATTTCTTCTTCTCCAATTTTTTCGGACTGTATTTCTTCAAAATTCCCGGTTCTACAAGATGGGTCATGACGTGGGCAAAATCGCCATTGATTACGACTTCATCCGCCAATTCGATAGAACCGTTCTCGAGTTCCACACCTTTAACTGCACGATTTTCAATCACTAATTTTTTGACGCCCTTCCCTAAATGGATCGTTCCGCCCAACTCTTCGATCACTTTTGCCATCGCTTGTGATAGTTGATTGACGCCGCCGATCGGATGGAAAATACCGTACGCATGCTCCATATAAGAAAGGATTGAAAAGGCGCCCGGACATTCCCAAGGCGACATACCGAGGTATTTTGACTGGAACGCAAAAGCCATTTTCAAGCGCTCGTCTTTAAAATAGCGGGACAAGACATCGTATAGGGTTTTGTTGACTTCCAATTGAGGCAACGCTTTGATGACACTGGGCTGCATCATGTGGATCAGTCGGTCCATGCGCGATTGCAGCAACGGCGTCAGCGCTTCCAACTTCCTTGCGTTGTCTTTCATAAAGCGGACATAGCCTTCGCCGTCGCCCTCGAAATTCTCGTCAATCTGCTTTCTCATCTTTTCATAATCGCGCGTCATGATCAGATTTTGGTCTTCGAAGCGCAGTTCATACATTGGATCCAGTTCAATCGCTTCCATATAATCCTTCAAATGGCGCCCGGATGCCTCAAACAGCTCTTCCAAAATGTGGATCATGCTTAAGAATGTCGGACCCGTATCAAATTTAAATTCGCCTATACGTAATTCCGCATTGCGCCCTCCCACTCTGTCCTGCTTCTCGTAGACATCCACTTTATAGCCTTTGCTCGCCAGCAGCATTGCCGCCGCCAAGCCGCCTGGGCCTGCGCCTATTACTATCATCCGCTCTTTCATGGCTTAACCCCCATTTTAGACTAACTCCCTATAATAGTTAGACATTTCTTATACAAACATTATATATTTTAAATATCAAAATGACTAGCGATATGATTAATTTATACGTTCTATAAGGTACTTTCATTTTATCATTTTTCAGACTATTTAGCTTTTCCCGAAGGAGTGAAACCAGCAGCAGATAACCGTCCCAGTTCTCTTTTTCGTTAAACCATAAAAAATACCCGATGCCTGGGGCATCGGGTATTTCCAGTGAGCTTATTTTAAGATTTTGATTTTGACATTCTTGCGTCCCCATTTAAGAGCTCCGCTTTTAGTAGGGATGAAGACATCTATTTTATTGCCTTTAATGGCACCACCGATGTCGCCTGCAACTGCATAGCCGTAGCCATCAACATGAACTTTCGTTCCCAGTTTGATGATTCTCGGATCTACCGCAATCACTTTCAATCCTGGATTCCTCTTCAAATTAAGGCCTGTCTTCGTAATTCCTGAGCATCCTGTGCATGACGCCGTATATGCTGTAGCGGAAACTGTGAATTCTTTTATGACATTAGATGAGGTCGAACGTGAAGGCGTTTTCGCTTTAGCAGCCGCTTTCACTGCCGTGCCTTTCACTTTCAATTTCTGTTTCGGGTGGATGGTATTCGATTTAAGTTTGTTCCATGTTTTCAAGTTGCTGATTGATACTTTCTGCGTTTTAGAAATCTTATATAATGTGTCCCCACTTTTAACCGTATATGTATTTGATGCTGCTGAACTTTCTAAAGACGTTCCAAGAAATAAAACTAGTGCAAAACTTAAGACGATGAGTAGTTTTTTCAATTTATTCGCTCCTTTTTTGTTTTTGCAATACAAATAAAATAACACTTAAATATTACAGTTCTGTAACAGTTAGAGGTGATTACCATTACAATTTGACTATATTTGATGACATTTGTAATCAATAAGTGCCAGGAAGGAACTTTTTTACCCGGGCAAATGGATTTTAGGACAAAATAAAAAGCTGCCAAGAAGATCTCGGCAGCTCAAGGAGGCCGCACTAGGCGCCCTACCCTTTATTTATTCGCTTTATGGACTTTCAAAATCTTGCCTTTGATCGTCTTATCTTTCATCGCTTTCAGCACCATTGGCCCTTTGCCGTTCAGGATATCGATGTACGTCACCGTATCCTGGATCTTGATGATGCCGATATCTTCAGCCGTTACTCCAGGTATGCTCGTCAACGTGCCGACAAAGTCGAACGCCCGCAGTTTCTTTTTCTTCCCGCCGTTGAAATACAATTTCAAGATGTCTTTGTTGACCTGCTCATTCTTGTTCTTTTTCAGCTTCGGCTGCGTTTCGAGCTTCTCCGTGAAAGCTGGCTCCGCCGCATGGACTTCGCTTGATGAAGGCGCCATGCGCTCTTCAATCTCGAATCCGATATACGCTTCAATGTCCAAAAGGAATTTGCCTTCATGCGGTGTCACGAATGTAATGGCTTTCCCGGTCTTGCCCGCACGGCCTGTGCGCCCGGCACGATGTACATAGCTTTCCTTTTCTAAAGGAATGTCATAGTTGATGACATGGGTGATGCTGTCGATATCTATACCCCGCGCAGCCACATCTGTAGCAACCAGATAACGGAACTCGCCTCGCTTGAATTCGCTCATCACGGCGAAGCGGTCTTCCTGCAGCATTCCCCCATGCAATTTCTCACACGTATAATGGTGCTTTTCCAGCTGCTCCATGACAAAGTCGACATTATCTTTCGTGCGGCAGAAAATGATGCAGCTGTCAGGATTTTCAACAATCGTCAAATCACGCAGCACAGAAAATTTTCTCTTTTCCTCCACACGAATCAATGAATGGGCGATGCGGTCCGTTATGGTTTCAGTCGATTCGATTTCAATGTGTTCAGGGTCGGTCATGTAGTTGCGCTGAAGTTTTTCAACATTTTCAGGCAATGTTGCAGAGAACAGCATTGTGTTGCGCTGTTCCGGAAGCTTTTTCATGATTGTTTCCACTTGTTCGATAAAGCCCATATTCAGCATCTCATCAGCTTCATCCAGCACCAGGTAAGCAACCTTGCTCAAGTCGATCGTCCCGCGCTCAATATGATCCAGCACTCGGCCAGGCGTCCCTACGACAACGTGGCATTTCTGCTTCAGCTCAGCTTGCTGGAAAGCGAAAGGCTGCTTGCCATATACCGCTGCCGCTTTGATGCGTTTGAAGCGGCCGATATTCGTAATGTCCTCTTTCACTTGGTCAGCCAGTTCGCGCGTCGGCGTCAAGATCAACGCCTGCGGCTTATTTTCTTCCCAGTCGATCAATTCACAGATTGGAATTCCAAAAGAGGCAGTTTTCCCGCTCCCCGTCTGTGATTTAACGGTTACGTCTGTTTTTGCCAAGGCCACTGGAATGACTTTTCCTTGTACCTCTGTCGGGCTTTTATAACCTAATCCATCCAATGCTTTCAAGATCGGTTCGCTGATCTTAAAATCAGCAAATTGTTTTTCATTCATATTTATTGCTCCTTCTCCGTTCAAAAATATACACGTTATTTCATTATTGCACGGATTCCGGTCTTTATCCCGTTAAACGATTATTAAGTTTTATCTATATGTAAGTTGAAACAAATATTTTGTCAGTATCGATATTCCGCAAAACAGCTACGCTTGCCGCGGGCGAGCGCCAAGCCTCCTCAGCCCGCTATCGCGTGCTTCCGGGGTCTCGGCTGTCTCGCTTTCCCGCAGGCGTCTCCGCTGTTTTGCTCCATATCGAGAGATATCTTAGTGAAGGCGCGTCAAAGGGCTAGGCGAAGCTATGAGACGAGTGGTCTTCTCGGCTCATGGCGAGAGCCTTGCCCAAAGCGTCCGAAGCGGTATAACTACATTTTTTTAACTTATAAAAATAAAAAACCAGCGAAAATCCTCCGCTGGCTTGTCTCACTTATTGGTCGAGCAGGCTGACCGATACTTTGACGTCAAGCGACTGGCTGCCGCCTCTGTAGACGCCCTGCACCGGGCTGACATCATTGTAATCGCGCCCAACCCCAACAAGGATATGGTGTTCAAGGGCTTCTACATTATTCGTTGGGTCCAGGCCGACCCAGCCGATTCCCGGCACCATCACTTCGACCCATGCATGGCTCGCCGCATCGCCGATCAGCGCGGAGTTCTCGCCGACGTATAAATAGCCGCTGACGTAGCGCGCCGGAATGTGTTTGGCGCGCAATATCCCCAGCATGACGTGGGTGATATCCTGGCAGACGCCTTTCATCAAGTCGAACGACTCTTCCGCTCGTGTCGAAACATCCGTCGAGTCGCCGTCATACGTAAAGCGGTCATACAGGTAATTCATAACATCAATCGAGTACTGGACCGGGTTCGACATTTCACCAAGTGCTGCGTCCACTTGGCTGATGTGTTCCGGCGTCAGGTACGTATATGCGGTGTTGCTCAAGTAGGCCAAATACTGTTCCGCAAATAATTTGGAATGGAAGATGGCGCTCATTTCCGGCGAATAGTCGATGCGGTGGATGAACGGGCTTTTCTGTATGCTGACGATCGATGTCGCCTTCACTTCAAGATTCTGATGGTGCTCCGCAATGAAGAAAGTTTCCACGTTATTGCCCCAAATATCGATATGTTCTTTTGCCAGTGAGGCAGGCGTAATATCCGCGCGGTAAGAATGCAGGCGCTGGCATTCATCGGATTTCGGCTTGAGGCGGATCGAGTTCATGCTTTGATCGACAATCGTCTCGTATTTAAAAAAATTGGTGTGCTCAATTTTATACTTCATTGTAGTTATTCCCTTCGTGCCTATCTGATATGTTGCATTCTGTGACTGGCTTTGTCCAGACTGTTCAAAAGAAGGATCGATCAAATAATAGGTTTTCGAGAATAATTGGCTGATTTCATTGCAGCCGTCCTGGAAATGATTCAGAAATTCCATCATTCCGTCAGTTGATAATTCATCCAAATTCAACTCGTCAAACCCATTCCGCACTTCGTCCAGTTTCGCGTAAAGTTCCCATGAATAATGGGATATCTTGCCGTGTTCCAGCTCTTCAACAGCCTCCCGTACATGATCCAGGCAATAACGGATCGAGCGCGGGAAGCTTTGATTGGAAATAAGGAAATCCAGTACGGGACGCGGATCCATTTTCGGCGGATTGACTTTTAAATATGCATCGTACGCATTGGTCATGCGCAGCGCCGACAACCAATAATAATAATCTTCCGTCTGGGCTTTCAGCTGCTGCTCATAGGTCCGCTCACAAACGACGTTCAAAATCCGGGCGGTCTTTTCAGCGCGTTCAAGCCATTTGGCGATTTTGATGATCTGATAGCCGACTCCGCGCGACATGGACGCTTCAATAATGCCTTGCGACGTCAGCGATGTGAATTTGACGCGCTCCAAAAATTTTCCGACGTCCTTGGCCGTGCACTGGCCAGCTTCTACATCCTGCAGAGCCAAATAACAGCGGTTCCATGTCTGCCAATAATCATCCGTGATGTGGTCGCGGCTGACACGGGCATTTTCGCGGGAAGTCCGGACACAATTCGCAACGGAATTCATATTGCCTTCATCAAATGCGAGGTATTGCACCAGCTGGTCTTCTTCATAATGCTCCTTGGACTTTATGTCGCTGAGCTCTTCACTTGAAGCGCATATTTCATAAATCAGCTTCCAGTCGCTGTCTCTGACCAGTTCTTCATCGGAAGCTTCAATCATCTGCAAGAGTTGGACATCCAATACCCGCGCATTGTTTTCCGCCCGCTCGGCATTGCGGGACATCCAATATAAAGAATTAGCTACTCGGCTTAGCATTATGGTCCCCCCTGTCATCCTTATCCCGGTAGACCCAGGTATCTTTTCCGCCGCCTCCTTGCGAGGAATTGACTACGAGAGATCCGCGCTTCAGCGCTACTCTCGACAACCCGCCCGGAAGGACGCGTGTGTTTTTCCCTCTCATGACGAAGACACGCAAATCGACATGGCACGGATAAAAGTCCTCGCCTTGATAAGCGGGCGCGCGCGATAATTTAATCGTCGGCTGGGCGATGTATTGATGAGGGGTCTCGATGATCTTCGCCCTGAATTCTTCAATCAGCTCTTTCGATGCATGAGGGCCGACCAGCATATCGTAGCCCCCGGAAGCGCCGACGTTTTTCACGACCAGTTCTTCCAAATGCTCTAATACCCATTCCCGTTCTTCAGGGTTATCAAGCAAATACGTTTTAACGTTGCCGATAATCGGTTCTTCGTTCAGGTAATAGCGGATCATGTCCGGCACATAGGCATAAATCGCCTTGTCATCGGCCACGCCATTGCCGATGCCATTTAAAATGGCGACGTTCCCGTGTCGGTAAGCGTCCATCAGCCCCGGCACGCCCAAAGCGGAATCTTCGCGGAAAGCTTCAGGGTCCAGAAAGTCATCATCAATGCGGCGATAGACAATATCAACGCGCTTGAGGCCGCGGATCGACTTCATGTACACCACATGGTCTTTGACAACGAGATCCCGGCCTTCAACTAGACCGATCCCCATTTGCTGCGCCAAAAAAATGTGGTCGTAATAAGCGGAATTATACATCCCGGGGGTCAAAAGGACAGCGAACGGCTTATCGTTCGTCGTTTTAGGGGCATGATCAAGAATCGCTTCATGCAAATACGACATTTGATGCTCCAAGGCATGCACGGAATGATTATTGAAGAATTCCGGATAAACTTGCCGCATGACATAGCGGTTCTGGTAGACATAGGACATTCCCGAAGGGTTGCGCAGGTTATCTTCGAGCACATGATATTTTCCATGTTCATCACGAATCAAATCAATGCCAGCTAAAAATATATGATTTTTCAAAGGCACATCGATTCCTTGCACTTGTTTAGCATAATAATAGGGATTCTCTTCTATCAGTCTTCTGGGGATTATTCCATCTTCGAGGATTTTCTGGCTGTGATAGACATCATCTAAAAAGCGATTGAGGGCTTCTGTCCGCTGAATCATGCCCTTTTCGATCGTATCCCATTCTTCAGGGGAAATAATAATCGGCACAAAATCGAAAGGCATCGTCCGTTCGGTTCCGACGTTATTGTTATAGACCGTGAACGTAATGCCTTGCCTGAGAAAAGACAGCTGGGCAGTTTCATGTTTTTCCTTCAGCTCTTCTTCAGAAAATTGCTGGAGCTTTTCATAGAACTTGCGATAATGGGGTTTGGGCGTTCCTTGCGCTGTAAACATTTCATCAAAAAATGGCTTTACATTATACGATTCGAACATACATAGCCTCCTTAAATCATTTTGCTGCATCCAATATAAACAAAAAAAGCTACAGCTCCTTTTTTTGCGAGCTATAGCTTTTCCTATATTCAGTTTATCTTATTTTGCAAAGAGAATATACATTTAACTGAAAAATTAGTTATTTTTTGACTTATCTTTATCCACATTCTTTTTTAAGGATTCACTATAAGTCGTGCTGCCGCCAAAAGTGCCGCCACTTGGAGTTGTTCCTGAAGAAGCAGATCCAGCCGTTGAAGAAGATGAACCGCTGGCAGTCCCTGATGTCCCGCTGCCCGCTTTATCAGAGCTTGTCATGCCTGGGCCTGATGAACCGGTACCCGTCGAATCCGTACCTGTTGAACTGCCCACATTGTCTTTCAAGGTCTGATTGGCCTTGTCCAATGCGTCTTTTTCTTTATCCATCATCTGCTGCTGGCTTTCGATAGCGCCTTTCACAGCCTCAATCGCTTTGTTGACACTTGGCTTCACTTTATCAACCATGCCGCCGGACTGCTCATTCAAACGGCCAAGGCCTTTGACAACAGAGTCTTTCAGATTTCCTGCTTGAGTCGAAGAAGTGCCAGTTTGCCCTTCTTTTTTCTGTGTCATTGCGGCACCGATTAAAGCACCAACTCCTAATAATACTAACTTACCGAATGTCCCGCCTGATTTCCTAGCCATCGATTACCACTCCTTTTGATTTTAAAATCCTGTGTTATTTAGTATTGACTATTTCGAATATTTTCAAACCTTCAAAAGGGAAAAAAAGACACCTGCTGGTGAAAGAGGTGTCTAAAAAGAGAGGAACATTATGTAATTTTGCCTTCTTCTTTTAGCACCTGCCAAAACGCCTCGATCACTTCAGGATCATACTGGATGCCAGCCAATTCCTTGATTTCAGCCATAGCATATTCTGCACTAAAAGCTTTTCGGTAAGCTCTGTCTTCCGTCATCGCGTCAAAGGTGTCACAGACACCGATGATTTTCGCTTCTGTCAATATCTCGTCGCCTTTCAGCCCGAAAGGATAGCCGCGGCCATTGACCCGTTCGTGATGCTGCTCGACGATGTCCGCCAAATCCGCATAAGCCGTTTTCCGAAGCATGTCGGCTCCGTCGCCGGGATGTTTTTTGACAATGTCGAATTCTTCATTGGTCAATTTATCCGGCTTTTTTAATACTTCTTCGGGGATATTAATTTTTCCAATATCGTGGAATATAGATGCAAGATACAAGCTCTCTGTCCGTTCTTTTCCAAGCTTCATCTTAGCGGCAGTTTTTACTGCATAATCAGATACGCGCGAACTATGGTTAAAAGTATAACGATCTTTTCTTTCTACAGCTTCACCTACTTCTTTGAGTGCTTTAATGACGTCACTTAGATAATGGAAAACCGGAGCCGTGGACACAGACAATAATGTAACTTCCGTCAAAGTTATAAAATGGACTGGGACTTCAAGGTTTTTAGCTGAAATGAAATCATGTGCTCCGACTTCCGTTTTAATCCCATCAATTTCCGCCGCAATCTTACCTTCAAGTATGTAAAAGAATTCTTGGACATCCGCTTCTTCACTAGGAATAAGTATAAGAAGTTTACCTTTTGAAATGGTCTGTTTCATCATTTCAATACCGCTTCCGCGACCTAACAAACTTAACGAAGTGGAGTCATTATTAACTTTTTCAAGGTACTTATCCCTTAATATGTCCAATCCCTTCACAAATACACTTCCTCCTGAAAAAAATATGAGAGTATAGAAAATTCTATACTCTCATATTACTTTATCTATTCTTTTTTTCCAATAGAGTTTAC
Organism: Planococcus sp. (in: firmicutes); assembly: GCA_035468565.1. Classification (GTDB taxonomy): domain Bacteria; phylum Bacillota; class Bacilli; order Bacillales_A; family Planococcaceae; genus Planococcus. The sequence goes on along the minus strand of DATISS010000166.1, from coordinate 3,060 downwards.
CAGCCTACTACATGCAGAGGATCAATCATAGCAACACGGTCAGGAAATTGGACTGGAATCCACTCGATGGCTACCATGATCCCTGCAGCATTGGCATTTTCCACGCCAATATGTGTCATTGTGCGAGTCTTCATATCCAGCTTATGGATTAAAGCTGAAACTTTCTTGTCATATTTAGCCCATGATGCGGCTTTTACTTTTTCGTCATAGGTACTCGCGTAATCAGCCAAATAGTCAGCATATAACTCAGCCGCTTCCCTTTGTGCTTCGGCAATTTCAGCGTAGATCTCGTTATTCACCTGTTCGATTTCAGATAAGCCTTGTGCAATTTCCGGTGTTATGGACGTGTCTCCTGCAGCAAATGCCGATGTGCCAAGCATTACTGTAAGCATTACTGAAATAATTGCAGCAATTACATTTTTCTTGAACATTCTCTTTCCTCCATTCGGGTCGGTTAATTGGGGTATCCGGCACTTTAGCTCTAAGGTAGTGAAAACTCCCCCTGAGCTTCCACTATTTAAAGCATTTTACTATTGCCGGCCCACTTTTTTAGTATATAAGAACCACCAGCATAGTTCAATATGATTTGTAAAACCTTTACAAAACAAGGACTTTTATTCACTTGAAAGGTGTTTAGACTCAAAAAAGGCCGGAATCTCTTCCGGCCTTTCCATTTTCATATCATATTTAAGGATTGTACGATTCAACTGGTAGTTTCAGAACCTTATCCAAAGTTAAGGCAATACAGTTGAGCCCATCAAATACCGGTCGCATTCGCGCGCGGCTTCGCGGCCTTCGTTGATCGCCCAGACAATCAAGCTCTGGCCTCGGCGCATATCCCCTGCCGCAAAGACTCCCTCTACATTGGTGGTGTATTTGCCATATTCCGCTTTGACCGTAGACTTCGCAGTCGTTTCCACATCCAATTGTTGAATCAGACCCTGTTCCGGTCCGCTGAAGCCGATTGCCAACAGCACGAGATCCGCTTTCCATACTTTTTCAGTGCCTGGAATTTCTTCACGGACCCGGTTCCCTTGCTCATCAATTTTCAGTTTGACGTTGACGGTATGGACTTCTTTGACAGCACCGTGTTCATCGCCGACAAATTTTTTCGTCATTACCGCGAATGCTCGCGGGTCGTGGCCGAAAGCAGCAGCTGCCTCTTTTTGGCCGTATTCCACACGATGGACCTTCGGATATTGCGGCCATGGGTTACCCGCCTCATCCCGCAATGCCCCTTTTTGGTCGTAGACATCGAATTGCACAAGGCTACGGCAATTATGGCGGACCGCTGTTGCCAAACAGTCCGTCCCTGTATCTCCGCCCCCTATGACAATGACATCCTTGCCTTCAGCTCGAATAAACTGGCCATCCGCCAAGTTCGAATCCAATAGGCTTTTCGTGTTGCTGTGGAGGAAATCCATTGCGTAATGGATTCCTTTCAAATCGCGTCCTGCCACATTGACATTGCGGTGGACAGTCGCCCCTCCGCACATGACAACTGCGTCAAAATCAGAACGCAGCGAGGAAACGGGATAATCTTTCCCGACTTCGGTGTTGGTGATGAATGTAATGCCTTCCTGCTCCAGGATTTTAACGCGGCGCATCACCATATCATAAGACAGTTTCATTTCTGGAATGCCATAAGTCAAAAGGCCCCCAACGCGATCGCTCCGTTCAAAGACCGTCACGAAATGGCCAGCTTTGTTCAATTGGGCTGCAGTTGCCAGACCGGCAGGGCCTGAACCGATGACCGCGACTTTTTTGCCGGTACGCGTTTTTGGCGGTTCCGGCACCACCCATCCTTCCGCGAAGCCTTTTTCAATAATCGACCGTTCCACTGAACGGATTGCAACCGGCGGTTCATTGATGCCAAGGACACAAGCGCCTTCACAAGGAGCCGGGCACGCCACCCCCGTAAATTCCGGGAAATTATTCATGATATGTTCGCGGTGCAGGGCCTCTTTCCATTGGCCGCGGTAAACAAGGTCATTCCACTCGGGAATCAGGTGGTTTACCGGGCAGCCTGTTGTAGCACCTTCCAGCTCCATGCCTGTTTGGCAAGTCGGAACGCCGCAATCCATACAGCGCGCTCCTTGCTTGCTTACTTCTTCATCCGACAGCGGAATCGTGTAATCCGCCCAATCCTTCACGCGCTCTTGCGGAACACGTTCTTTGATTGTCTGTCGTTCAAATTCCATAAATCCAGTTGGTTTGCCCATCGAATCCCTCCTCCTCGGTTATTTTCCGGTTCCAGCCATTTTACTTTCTTCGAAAGCCGCCATTTCAGCGTCCGCTCTCGCCATACCACTTTGCTGAAGCTTGTCGATGCGATCGTTTATCTTCAAATAAGCTTTCGGAATAACGCGTATGAATTTCGCTGAGAATATATCCCAATACGACAAAATCCGTTTGCCATTTTCACTGTTTGTGTAATGCACGTAGTTTTCGATCATGGCGCGAAGCTCTTCCATCTCAGCCGGCTCAGCTAGTGGCTGCATATGGACCATTTCAGGATTGCAGCGTGTTCCGAATGTACCGTCTTCGTCCAGCACATATGCTACACCGCCCGACATGCCTGCCGCGAAGTTCTTGCCAGTGGACCCAAGGATTGCCACGCGTCCGCCGGTCATATATTCACAGCCGTGGTCGCCAACACCCTCTACTACGATTTTCGCGCCGCTGTTGCGGACTGCAAAACGTTCGCCGGCTACACCGTAGATATAGGCTTCGCCCGCTGACGCTCCGTAAAACGCCACGTTGCCGATGATGATATTTTTCTCCGGGATGAATGTCGAATCAGGTGCAGGATAGACGACTATTTTACCGCCCGACAGGCCTTTTCCGACAAAGTCATTGGCGTCGCCGATCAATTTCAAGGTCATCCCTTTTGGAATGAACGCTCCAAAACTTTGGCCGGCTGAGCCGCGGAAGTTCAAGTTGATGGTGTCTTCCGGCAGCCCTTCGGCGCCATAGCGCTTGGAAATTGCACTGCCGATGATTGTTCCGGTCGCACGGTGAATGTTACGGATAGCTGTTGTCAATTCCACGCGGTTGCCG
>DATISS010000165.1:0-6786 GCA_035468565.1 Planococcus sp. (in: firmicutes) | reverse complement strand
TTCTGCACGCCGTTTATTTCCTTGAGTTGGGCTGCAGCTGCTTCATTCAGAAATGAAAGATTCTTGGAACCGCTGATGCTTGGATCGCTTAAATTCATCATTTGTTCATTGGAGAAAACACTGCGCTGCCCTTTCGACATATCACTGCCATCAAGTGCATCATGGGCAAGAGCGCCCGGTGCCACCGACAGTGCAAGAAGTGCAACAAGTGAGACATTCAAAAACGGTTTTTTAATGTTCAAAATTAATTCCTCCCAATGTATATTTTTTTATATTTACCAAATATAGTATATTGGGCAGGAAAGTAAAAAAGCAATACATTACCGGAAGAATAATTTAACTATTTAAAAAATAAACAATTCGGCTTATTCTTTTTTAATACATATTGCTTATAATATTTTCCGGACTCTTTCACTAATATGTGCGTTTAAGATAAAAGGACCATTTCCGGCAGTTGGCCGGAGATAGTCCTTTTAATGGAGATTAATGTAAAATCACACGTACAAATCTTTCCAAGCACAAGAGTGCATTTAAAATTTCATCGCGATTCTTTTGTTGAAATGCCGGCAAACTTCCTATGCTCCTGCTTGACCATATCGATGAACTTCGCCTGTTCCTCTTTGGCCTTTTTTACTAAACGGATATTGGAATCCTCGCATAAATAACGGCCTACCCGCTTATTATTCCAAATGATATGGCTATAGCGGAAATCATTGGCCAATTCATCAAACCACGCCTCTCCAGCCAGCCCTTTTACGTTTTTTTCTAATTTCGAGTCATTTGTAAAAAAGTTTTCTATTGAGCGCTTTATTTTTTCTGCTGCCATTTCTGAAACGAACCAGCCTAACATTCTCCCAATTGCAGCCACCACGTGGTACAAAACCCCTAAAAGCAATTCCGCCATTTCCATACCCATCCTTTAGCAAATAAAAAATTATAATGTACATTCAGTATACATTTATTTGTAAAATATGGAATGTCGCTTCTGCAAATTAAAGAAAAAAAGACAGCATGGCAGGAGTTCCTGCTATGCTGTCTTTTGCCTGTCCCGTATCCTAGAAGTTTTTTTCAGCGCATCTTCTGGATCTTCAGCTTACCGTCCTGATATTGCAATTCAATTGTACCGTTATCCGCCGTGTTCAATACCGGCAGCAACAAATCCTCGAAACGCTTCACGACTTCGGCGTTCGGGTGGCCGTACCGATTGTCTTTGCCGGTGGAGAATATCGACAGCTGTGGCATTCCCGCTTCCAGGAATTCTTGTCCACTGGATGTTTTGCTGCCGTGGTGGCCAACTTTTAAAACGGTCAGGCCGGCTAGTTCCCCGCTGTAGCTCTCCACGATTTTTTCTTCGCCAGCAAGTTCCAGGTCTCCGGTGAAAAGCGCACGGAAATCACCGTGTTGCAAAAGCAGCACCAACGAATCGTCGTTGCCGCTGTATTCGGAATCAAACGGAGACAAATAACGGAATCGAGTTGCCCCTTCCGTCCAGCCGCTGCCGCTTAGGGGATAGCTCAGCTTCGCTTCACCGACATCGATTGCCAGTTCCTGCATGAGCGGCGTAGTTTGGGAGCCGGGTGTCAGATGGAGGTTGCGGATCTGCAGCGCTTTGAACAGCTCGTCTGCCCCTTCGGCGTGGTCGGCGTCTGGATGGCTTATAACGAGGAGATCGACTGATGATATGCCCTTTCCTTTCAAATAAGGCACCACCACTTGCCGCCCGATTTCGAACGGCCGCTCTCTTTGGCGGAATTCCTCCGTGCCAAAGCGCAGGAGACCTCCGGTATCGATGACGTAGACGGCTCGTCTATGGGGCAATTCGATGATGGCGCTGTCGCCTTGCCCGACATCGAGGAATGTCACCTTCAGCTCGGAATCCATATACGGCATGGCTGTGAAGAGCGCTGCAGGCATTAAAACCATCAACAGCTGCCGCGCACGGAATCTTTTCTCGGCAACACTGTAAAACAGCAAGACGCTCGCCATCAACCCCAATACCTGCCAAAGCGCGGGCCGTCCTGGATTCCACATCTGATTGGGCCAGGATGCAAGCCAGCGCATCCCGTCTCCAATCCACCCTCTGCATGGACCATAGAAAAAGAACAGGGCATCCGCAGCCGGCTGGAACACCAGCGACAGCCCAAGGGCAACCAGATTGACCGGCAAGATGATCAAGGTATAAAGCGGTACAAAAATACTGTTGACGAAAAAAGCCGACAGCGAAATTTCATAAAAATGGAATAGTAAGATGGGGTAAAGCGTCATTTGTGAAATTGACGTAATGAGCAGCCCTTGTTGGAAAGTTGAATGGCATCGCGCCAAAAATTGCCGCGAGTAGATGATGCCGAACGCCGCACCATATGATAATTGAAAACCGATATTGTAGATTGCATACGGATTCCAAATGACAAAGAAAATGAGGCTGCCGAGCAGCACACTCGAAGCTGCTGTCCGGATATTGGCGAGCCTTCCGGCCAGCACCAAGCTGACCATGCAAGCTGCCCGCAGCACGGACGGTGCGCCTCCTGCCATGATTGCATAAAGCGGCAACAACACGAGCAGCACCAATAGCGCCGCTTCTTTGCGGATACGCAGCCGAATGAGGATAAAATAAGCGAGTCCTGCGATGATGGCAACGTGGAGACCGGAAATCGCAAAGAGATGAGTGATTCCGAGCGTCTGGTAAATCTGCCGTTCTTCGATGCCCATCCCCTGCTGCTCCCCGATCAACAGCGCTTCCGCTTCAGTAGCCAGCGCGGCGGGAAACGACGCGTTGATGTGCGCGCCAAGCCTTTTCCGCTGCCGCAGCATATTGGCGTAAAACGTATCCTGTGCTTGAGCCCCTTCAATCGCCTCTATCGCGAGCATCGCAGAAGCGCCGTTTGTTTCAAGGTAGCGTGCCATATCGAACGAAAAGCGGTGTGAAGGTTCCGAAACGGCCTCGAAAACACCGGACACCGCCAGTTTTGATGCCGGCAGCGAAGATTCCACCGCAGCTTTTTCTTCAGCGTCCTTGAAGCGGTACGAAGCATAAACTTTTTGTCCACCCGAAAGTTCCCCGAAACCGCGCAGGCTGTCGCCATCAATCGTGTAGTTTCCGGCAAAATCCAATTCCCCGCTATACGACGCAACTGTGATCGGCGTCGGCACGCGCAGGTCCTGCAGTACATAGGCACAGATAGTTATTGCAATTAATTGGATGAATAGCTCCGCTCCTTCGCGCTTCCACAACATCCAACAAAAAAGCAGCCCGATGAAGACAAGCTCTTTCGCTGTTTCATGGGCTGCATAGGTGGCGATGATGATTGCCGCCGCATTGTATAGAAGAAAATTTCCGCTTACACTTCCACTTCTCCGAATAATTCATTCACCCGTTCAGTAAAATGGGCCAGTTCTTCTTCAGTGCTGCCTTTTTCCCGCAGCTTTTCAAGCATTTCCATATACAGCCTGTTTTTCTCGACGCTCAGGAAATCGATTTTGCGCTCGTCGAACATGACTTGCACGACTTCCAATCCGGCCTGCTCGAATAATTCGATGGCGTAGGAGTGGTTTTTATAATCAACCGCATAATACAGCCGGGCAATGCCTGACTGGATGATCGATTTCGAGCATTGGAGGCATGGAAAATGGCTGACGTACATGTCCGCCCCATTAACGCTGACGCCGTATTTTGCGCATTGCAATAAGGCGTTCATTTCCGCGTGGATGGTGCGCACGCAATGATCGTCAACGACGTAGCAGCCTTGGTCGATGCAATGGTCGCCGCCGGAAATAGAGCCGTTATAGCCCCCCGCCATGATGCGGCGGTCCCTGACGATCGTCGCTCCGACAGCCAGACGTGTACATGTGCTTCTAAGTGCCAGCAAATGGCTTTGCGCCATGAAAAATTGGTCCCAAGTTATTCGCTTCATCTAATTGCCTCCTGCTTGTCTGTTTAAAATAAGTGTAGCAGAGGGGAGATTTTCGTCAACCGTCCATCCGGCTCAATTGCTTTTCAGCGGACCGTGATACCGTCTTTCAATTGCTCAAAGGTCTTGTCGCCGATGCCGGTGACATTCGTCAAATCTTCGATTTTTTCAAAATTGCCGTTTTCTGTCCGGTACGCGATGATCGCCGCGGCTTTTGACGGCCCGATGCCCGGGAGTTCCATCAATTCCGCATCGGTGGCCGTGTTGATGTCAATCAACACGCCGCCGGGCCCTGCCGCAGACCCTGCTTGCACCGGGCTTGCGAGCACGGGCAATTCTTCGCCTGCTGCCGGCACATATAACACCATTTCATCCTGGACTTTCAACGCGAGATTGATGGCGGCCGGGTCGGCGGATTCCAATAAACCGCCCGCCGCTGCGATGGCGTCCTTGGCACGTGCGCCAGCCGGCAATTCAAAAACGCCCGGGCTTGCCACTTGCCCTTTAATATCGATCATGATGGTTTCTGGAAGTGTCTCTTGCTGAATGGGGGTTTCCGTCTGCTGAGGAGGCTCAGCTTGGATTTGTTCAAGAGTTTCAGCCGGAACAAGGTCCGGATCGCCCTGGGGGAAGAGGATATAGATGGCCAAAGCCATGGCTGCGGCTGCCGGGATGGCAAGCCAGCCTAATTTTCCGCGAAGCTGGGATAGAATCAGCGGTGAGCACTCCTTTCTTAAGGAGGCAATTAATGAAGCTGTCTGAATTGTATCCGAATTCCCAGTTGCTGTCTATCGATTTTTTCGGTTTCCGCTCCGCAAAAGCGCATAAAAAAAACCGCGAGCGTGCCGCGGGTTTTGGGTATCATTTGATTGCGTGGAAAAAGATGCGCTCGCTTTCTTCGCTCGGGCTTTGCCCGGTGAAGTCGGCGGTCACTGATTCCACTCGAAAGCCTGCCTGTTCCAGCCAAGCCGTGTAGCTTTCCACTGGAAAGGTCCGCTGTTCGTGGGTTTCTTCAAAGCGCTCGAACAATTCCCCGTGTCGCATGAAAAACGTAATGTCATGGATGACGCTATGCGCATGGGCGCCCGGTTCAGTATGCCAGATAAAGGCTACGTTTTCGCCGTCTAAGACAAACGGACTGTCCATATAGACATGGTCGACTTTGAAAAGGGAATGCACGTCGAAGAAAAAATGCCCGCCCGCATTCAAAGCAGCATAAACTTCAGCGAAAGTCCGTTTAACCTCTTCTTCCGTCTCCAAGTAGTTGAGCGAATCGATGGCAATCGTCACGGCATCAAAACCATTGATACCTTCAAGATTGTCCATCGACAATTGCAATACCGGTATCGGCGCATTCGCCTCCGTGAAGCGCTGGCTCGCAATGGCCAGCATATCTTCCGACAAGTCGCTCGCCGTCACTTCGAAACCAACTTCACTGAAAAGCTGCGAAAGGGTCCCGGTCCCGCAAGCCAGATCGAGAAGTTTCCCCGACTGGACGGAGGACCCGACCCATTCCACATATCTATCGTACGGAATATCTTCCATCAGTTCATCATAAACTGACGCAAATTTCCCATACCTCATATTTCCATTGTCGGCGCTTCTCTCCATAGGCGCTCAAGGTTGTAATAATCACGCTCATCCTTATGGAATACGTGAACCACTACATCGCCAATGTCGACAAGAATCCAGCGTGCAGCGTCAAATCCTTCAATACTTTTCACTTCGTTGCCGGCTTCGTGCGACTGTTCAATCACTGCCCGCGCAATCGCCTGCACTTGGCGGTCTGAGTTTCCTGTACAGATGAGGAAATAATCCGCTAATAGCGAGATGCCTTCCATATTCAAAACCACAATATCCTCGGCTTTTTTATCTTCAGCGGCATTATAAGCCATTTGGAGTAATGTTTGTTTAGTCATTCTTTCACTTTCCCTTTCTGTTTCGCGAAGTATTCATAACACTTCAATGAATCCGGAAAAACCGGTTGATTTTTTGATACAAGAAATTCGATGGAATGTTTGATGCAGGCTTCCATCATAACATCCAATCCCTGTTCTTTTAATTGTCGCAATTCATCGACTCCTGTGAATTTGCGGTTGGGTTCGACCATATCTGCAATATAAATGATTTTTTCCAAGTCAGACATGCCTGCCCGCCCCGTTGTATGGTAGCGGATCGCGTTCAAGACATCTTCATCTTCCACGCCGAATTCGTAGCTCGCGACATATGCCCCGACAGGCGCATGCCATAATTCCGCATGGTAATCAAGCAAAAGCTGGTCCATTTTCTGGGAAATGATGACCGATTGCATCCATTGGCGGTCCGAGAATTTCGCGACATCGTGCAGAATAGCCGCCACTTGCGCCTTTTCTTCCGGCACATCGAAACGTTTCGCCAATTCCACTGCTGTGCCGAGCACTCCTAGAACATGATTATAACGGGATTCAGGTAGGCGTTTTTTCACCTTCTGCAACATTGCACTCTGGTCCATATAACCGCTCCTTTCGAATAAAAGCTTCTACTTTTTCCGGTACGAGAAATGAGATTGTCCTGCCTTGCGCGACACGGTCGCGGAGCATCGTCGATGACAGATGCATTTCCGGCGAATCGATCATACGCACGGAATACGGGGTCGTGTTTTCAAAGCCCGGCCGGCTGATGCCGATAAAACGGACCAGACCGGCAAGTTCATCGATCCGATGCCAGGAAGACAAATCGGTGATGCTGTCGCCGCCGATGATGAAATAAAATTCCGAGTCCGGTTCGAGGTCCATCAGTTTCAGCATGGTGTCGTACGTATACGAAACGCCGCCTTGCTGTATTTCAAAACCCTCTACACGGAAGCCGGCATGCCCATCGATCGCCAGCCGCGCCATTT
>DATISS010000164.1:0-3384 GCA_035468565.1 Planococcus sp. (in: firmicutes) | reverse complement strand
TGAAATTCATTTCTCCCGCAGCCGTGCTGAGCACCATTTTTTCGAGCAGGAACTGCAAGAATTTCGTGAATTCACCGTCGCTCAATTCTCCTTTTCGGATTACGATGCGACTAGCCGCGAAGTCGACTTCTGCCGATTTCCGCGTCCCTTCAGGCGTTTCATCGCTCCGCAGGGTCACTTTGTTTCCTGAAGACGCAATGTGCCAGCAAATTTTTTCGTAGCTGCCTGTCTCCGCCGGCCCATATATTTGCCACTCCATGATGCTTTCTTGCTTCAAAAGATAACCGAGTTCCGGAATCTCCAATATGAATGATTGGACCATGACGCGCCTCCCCAAGCGGATTTTTTACGGGACTTTTTCTTCTGAATGATTCCAAATATTTTACAATCGATGAAAATTTATTAATATTTTTTCCGATTCAAAGTCCGCCTTTAACCCTGCGTACGCTGAAAATTCCAGCATTTTTTTCATCCGCCAATAAGCGCTTCTGGGCAATACTTGGTGTTCATCGTTTACGCCGCCATTTTAAAGCCGTATAATAGAAGGAAAGTTTTTATTTGGAGCGATGCATATGGCTACGGTTCAATCCCTGGCAAAACGATTCGATGATACGATCCACAATTATATGGCTGCTATCGACAGATCACTCAATCCATCACGGGAAATGGATGAGGAAATGGTTCGAAAAGCAGTCTTTTTAGTGCGCCACGATGGCGTACAGATACTGTCATTCAATGAAGAGCGGCTATTGCTTGAAGCAATCGTCAAAGATGCCCATACCGTCAAGGTCGTCTTGAACTTCGATAAAATGAACGCCATTTGTGCCTGCCCACAGCAGGATATGTGCCGCCACAGGCTCGCGGTGATTTTTTCGCTGTACCAGAAAGTCGGCTCCCTATCGGAATGGGTCGCCGCTTGGCGGGCTCAGCCGAACAGCCAGCTGAAGATGCTGGCTGACAAACGTTCGCCGGCGCAATGGACGCAGCTCATAAAAAACGTCTGGCGCGATCCGATTCCTGATTACACAACACGCAATTATTTCTATTTTGAACAGATGTTCGAAGGCCGCTTGAAAAATGCCTTATCGTTTGTGCCGCTAGAGCGGGAATGGAAAGTATTTTACCGCACCTATGCCCATTTGATTTCTTTGATGGAGGTATGGGATACGTTTATCGCCGGCACAGAAGAAGTCCATCATTCATTTTTCAAAACCTGGTTCGAAGATGAATTGCACGCAATGCGCGATTTACTCGATCAATTACGTGTACAGCACCGGACATTCGAGGCGGATGCCTTTTTGGATCATTTAAGAAAACTCGTCCGGTCATTTATTGAAACGAAAAACGGTTCGTTTTCACAGCGCTTCACCGTGTACCGGCTGTTCTGGACTTCGCTATTCACAACGGACAAATTGCGCAGCAGCGAAGCGGCGGCTTTTGCGAAGCCCGATCACCGCATCACCGCGTTTTTCGCCATCTTGTCCGGTGATGACGTTGTTGTCCAAAAAATCGCCCCCGGCGAAACCGCGGATTGGGTGCAGCTCGCGATCCAGGCGGAAACCGAGCAGCATCAACAGGCGCTGACAGCTATTTTAATGGCCATCAAACCACATGTGAAAACGTACTTGTTCGAAGGCCTCTATACTCAGTACCGCCATCAATACGTGCGCATACTGAGCCGCCTTTTCTCGCAGATCCATTTGAACGAAACGGATTGGGAAGACCTGTTCAAGCAATTCGGCCACTATGGTTTGCCGGCCTATTCAACTTACCTGATCGAGAAACAATTATATAAACAATGGGCAGAGCTTCATCATCTCCATAATTCCCCGCTTTATTTCGTGGAGGAATGCGGCTTGAAAAACGTGCAGGACGCCGCTCCGGACTTTGTCCTTCCGCTATACCACCGTTTTGCGATGGATTTTTTGGAAGAGCGCAACCGTCCCGGCTATAAGCAAGCCGTACGGATTTGGAAAAAGATGAAAGCCGCCTGCAAGAAAAGCGGTCAACTGGACTTCTGGAACTCGTACATGACCGAAGTGCGTACACAGAATAAACGGCTGCGGGCCTTGCAGGAAGAGATCGAGAAAGGAAATCTTGTATGAATCAGTTTCAGACAGAAGGAAGCAAAACCTATTATTTGAAAATCAGCCGCGCTGAGGATTTCCGCATTCAGGCGACCAACGAAGCGGGGAACCGCATTCCTCCTGAAATCTGGAAACCTTATCTCTATTTTTTAGACAAGGCGAGTTTTTACGGATTGACGTCGCGCATCGACGGCCTGGACTTGATCCTTACGCCAGCTGACTTTGTGCGCTTATTTCAGCAAAAGCCCCACCATTACGTATCGTTTCTCGGGCAAAGCTCTTCAGATGAAGCGTGGCTCAGCCTCGCTTCACGAGTTTCCGATTCGCTGAACGATCCCGAATTATGGAATCATGTCGAAGTCGACGGCGAGGATATCGTTATCCGCGAATCTTACGGCGACGCCGAAATTCAGTCGTTCCTCGCGGATACCATCCGCCATCAGCTGCGCCAAAAAGGCTTGGCGCCGGCCCAACTGCCGTTCATCAGCCATTTCGTCCAGCAAGTTGGCTGGGAAGGATTGCCGGCTGCTGAAGATTATGTGCTGGCAGCCCAGTTGAGCGAACCCGAAGAAGATGCGTTCTGGACCTTTAAAATTGTGCTGCGCTCAAAACGTGGAGCTGTTTACTGGTCCCCTTCAAAGCGCCGCATGAACGAACCGTTCGAAAAAGTGCTGCCTGAAAAATGGCGGTCGCATGCAAGCGAAATCCAGGAAAGGCAGTCGCTGGTTTTAAGCCTCTGCCCTGCCGTTGAATATTTTGAAAGCGACCGCTTTTATCAAGCCGACTGGACCGATGCGCAAGTGCTCGACTTCCTGCGCAATGATGCAGAAATCCTGCAAGCGTTCGGCATTGAAGTATCGATTCCGTCTTGGCTGAAAGCCGTCCAAGAATCCAAGGTGCGCGTCAAAGCGAATGTCCATTCGCCGATCAAGAAAGCATCTGTTGTCGGACTCGACCAGATCATCCGCTTCGACTGGCAGTTTTCGTTGAATGGCCATGAGCTTAGCATGCAGGACTTTAACCAGCTCGTGTCCGAGAACAAGGAATTCATCCGGATCGGAAATGAATGGGTGCGTGTTGACTCCGCCCTGCTCATGCAGCTCCGCAAGATGATCGAAGAGGCGGAAGACGCGGATTGGACCATCAAGGACATGCTGTTCCAGAACGTTCCTGAAATCATGCTCGATGAAAATATCGAAGAAGACGATCCGCTTGTCGAGTATCATTTGAACAAGTCGCTGCGTACGCTGCTCGATAAGCTTTTGGACAAGCGCGACTTGCCGGCGACGCCGGTTCC
>DATISS010000163.1:0-9266 GCA_035468565.1 Planococcus sp. (in: firmicutes) | reverse complement strand
CCGCCATCGCCTTTTTTAAGGCCGTTTTCTTCACCAAATGTCTCCAAACCTTCCCAAGCCGATTGGTTAAAAGATTTATCGTCCACTCCGCCAGTATCGGTTACCATTGCAACTGAAAAGTCGCTTGTCTCTTTTTCGCCTTCTCCGCCGCCAGAACCGCCAGATGTTGTTTCTTCTTCGCTGCCGCATGCCGCTAGCATAGTGCTCGCTGCAAGCATGACTGAAAGGCCTAGAGCAAATTTACGTTTAATCAATGTGATAACCCCCAAGGTAATTTTGATATTAGCAGGAATTTGCCGTTTTACACACGTTTGCGAACTACATGGAAACTGAATTTATCAGCCCGGAAGTAGTTCTTTGAATAAAGCACCACACGATCGTCCTCATCATAGTGGAACTGTTTTAACTCGAGTAATGCAGTTTCCGGGTCGCATTCCAAAATCGGCGAAGCCTGGTCGTGGTAGCCGATTGGATCGATGAACGTGACCGCATATGAAATGTGGATGTCCCCGGACTCCTCAATTGCTGAGAAGATGGAACTTTCTGTGCGTCCGAGAAAATCACCCGGCAAAAAACGTGAAAGAACCTTGTCGATGCAATAGACCACAGGTTCTCCGTTTGCCGTTCGGACGCGTTCAATAGTAATTATTGAGTCATCGTCTTCACAATGAAAGCGTTTTATATCTTCTTCAGAACAAGGAGCCTCGTGGGTGCTGAGGTAAATAGCACCAGGCTCCATGCCTGCTTGGCGGATCATGTCGGAAACACTGGTCAATTGCTCGATGCCGGATGAAAAAACCGGTTTCGTATTGACGAAAGTGCCCACACCATGGCGCCTCACGATGATATTGTCTTCTTCCAGCAGCCGCAGCGCTTCTCTGAGAGTGGCGCGGCTGACTCCAAGTGTCTTGGCCAGCTCGAATTCGGATGGTAGCCTCTCTTTTTCTTTGTACAATCCGGCAGCGATATCTTGCTTCATGCGGTCAATGACTTGAAGATACAAAGCACGATGATCCGATTTTATCGTCATACGATTCACCACCAATGACAGAGATCAGACATCTGATGTAAAACATTCCTACTAATCAAAATTACTATAACATTAATTTAAAATGAAATAAATAGTCTTTTGTCGAATTTTGCGATTTCATTTCAAAGATTTCAAAGAATCTAATCATATTGTCACAAAGAAAAGCAGGAAGATTTAAAAATCTTCCTGCTTTGGTACTAATACAGTCCGGGGTTTGCTGCCTTCGTATGGGCCAACAATGCCGCGCTGCTCCATTTGGTCTATGATGCGGGCCGCACGTGAATAACCGACGCGGAACCTTCTCTGCAGCATCGAAACAGAAGCTGTCTGCATTTCGGAAACCAATTGCACGGCCTCGTCGTAAATTTCATCGGTTTCATCATCAACAGCTTTTTCGTCCACTTCGGTCGGGATCATGTCTTCCTGGTACTGGGCTTTCTGCTGTTCGATAACGAAGTCGACCACTTTCTCAACTTCGGAATCTGACAGAAACGCGCCCTGCACGCGGACCGGCTTCGATTGGCCGGCTCCCAGGAACAGCATATCGCCGCGGCCCAGCAATTTCTCTGCACCGCCCATATCAAGAATGGTCCGGGAATCGATTGAGGACGATACCGCAAATGCGATCCGGGAAGGAATATTCGCTTTTATGACCCCTGTGATGACGTTGACGCTCGGACGCTGCGTCGCGATGATTAGATGGATCCCGGCTGCCCGGGCCATCTGCGCCAAGCGGGTGATGGCGTCTTCCACATCGTTCGAAGCGACCATCATCAAGTCAGCAAGCTCATCGACGATGACGACGATGAACGGCAATTTCGGGTGTTTGTCCTCGTTCTCTTCATTGAAAACTCGGACGTATTCGTTGTAGCCTTCGATATTGCGCGTCCCGGTATGGGAGAAGAGCTCATAGCGCCGCTCCATTTCGGAAACGATTTTCTTCAGTGCCTGAGCTGCTTTACGTGGATCCGTGACTACAGGCGCAAGCAAATGCGGAATGCCGTTGTAGACATTCAATTCGACCATTTTCGGATCGATCATCATCATTTTCACTTCATGTGGTTTGGCTCGCATAATGATGCTCGTAATAATGCCGTTGATGCACACCGACTTCCCGCTGCCTGTCGAACCTGCAACGAGCAAATGCGGCATTTTGTTCAATTCGGTCATAACGGCTTGACCCGTGACATCGCGCCCTAAGCCAAACAACAGCTTGGCATCGGGTTTGTTATTTTCTTCAGATTCCAGCACCTCGCGCAATGACACGATTGCCACTTCGGTGTTCGGCACTTCGATGCCGATGGCTGATTTGCCGGGGATCGGTGCTTCAATCCGGATATCTCTTGCCGCAAGCGCCAACGCCAAATCATCATGCAATGAGACAATCTTGCTCACTTTCACACCGGTGTCCGGCAGCACTTCGTATTTTGTGACCGCTGGGCCCAGATGGACTTGCGTCACTTTTGCGCGGACGCCGAAACTCTGGAACGTCTTCTCGAGCTTTTTCGCATTTTTTTGAATGCCGGCGTATTCCCCGCTTTGGTCGCTCTGTGGAGGCATATCCAGTAAATCGATAGGCGGCAGCTGGTATTCTTCATTTTCCAATTCTTCTGCCGTAGTCATCAAGTTCACTTCGCTTAAAGCCGGTGATTGCTCCGCTTGATCAGCAGCTGCTGGCTGTGTTTCGGCTTTTCTCGGTTTGACGTTTTCAGTGAACGCTGAAATGATCGGCTCTTCTGTTTGCATGTCAAAGCTTTGCACGTCTGGGCTGTCATCGATTTCATCATACGCCAGCATTTCATTGGCTTCGATAACCTGTTCCGGCTGCGATTTGCGGCGCGGAGCGGCTAACCGCTTCGGTTTGCCTGGCTTGAACCGGTTCATGACCCCATCGAGCACCGGACGCATGCTTGGCACTTTTTCTGCCAGGTAAGGAGCCGCCGTTTTCCCCGTGAGGATGATGGCCCCGATGGACAAAAAGATCAATGCAATGATCCAAGTGCCGGCTGTATCGAATAACACATGGAACATGGCATATAACAGCGCGCCCATTATTCCTCCGCCGCTTGCTGTATAGGTTTGCCATACTGAACCGCTAAGTTGCGTTGATTTGATTGTTTCAGATAAAACATTGCTCGACGTAATCGGCAAAATCGAACCCGATGCCCATATCAAATGGCAGATTAGCAGGATGCCTGTCAAAACGAACAAGCCGCTTGCTAAAATTTTCATGCGCGGTTTCGACCAACTGCGCTTTATCATGACGTGGAGGGCAACCGCCACCAACACAATCGGCACAAAAATAGCTAAATACCCCGTAAATAACTCGGCTGTGTTTAACAGCATCTTGCCAATGATACCTAGCTGGAAAGCCATCAACACCGAGACGCCGATCAGCAACAGCCCGATGACTTCATACCAAATCATTGCCATTGGCTGTTTCTTTTTGGAAACCGGCTTTTTCTTAACGGGTGTTTTTGTTTTTCTTTTCACCTGAGCCCGTGGCATCACGATCCCTCGTTTCCTCAAAATTGAAAAAGGACCTCCTCCGATTAGATCGGTTCGGAAATCCTTTCACCTGTTTCTCTCTTAGTACTCCATAATAATCGGAATGATCATCGGACGTCGCTTCGTTTGCTGGAATAAATAAGAATTCAATGTGTCGCGAATTTCCTGTTTGATGTTATTCCATTCAAAAGCATCTTTCACGACGTATTTGTCTACTACTTTGCGGACCAATCGAGTGGATTCTTCCATCAGCTCCTCAGATTCACGCACATAGACGAATCCACGCGAGATCATTTCCGGGCCTGATGCGATTTTCTTCTCTTTGCGGTTCAATGTCACAACGACGATGAAAATGCCGTCTTGTGACAAAAGCTTGCGATCGCGCAGGACGATGTTCCCAACGTCGCCGATGCCGATGCCATCAATCAAGACATTGCCTGCGGTGACACGGCCGCTCATGCGGACTTTGCCTGCTTTGTATTCAACGATATCGCCTTTGTCGGCGATGAAGATATCAGACTTGTGCATGCCTAATTGCTGCGCCAATTTTGAGTGGGCAATCAGCATTTTGTATTCGCCTTGGATCGGGATGAAGTATTTTGGCTTCATCATGTTCAACATCATTTTTAAATCTTCTTGGCTGCCATGACCGGAAACGTGGACTTTTTTATCGGAAGTCAACACTTTCGCTCCGGCTTTCGCCAATTTGTTCATTGTCTGGAACATTGGAACTTCCATGCCCGGTGACGGAGTGAACGTGATCAATACTGTATCCGTGTCTTTAATCTTGACATCTTTATGCTGCTTGCGGACCATTTTGTCCAACGCTTCAAGCGGTTCCCCTTGGTTGCCTGTCACAATGATGACCACTTCTTCATCACGGTATTGCTCAAGGTCTTTCAAGGAAATGACCGTATCTTCAGCGACTGTCAAATAGCCAAGGCGCAAACCGACTTCGTAGCTGCTTTCCAGGCTTTTGCCTGCAACTGCCACTTTCTTGCCTGTTTTTTGCGCAAGGTCGAATACTTGTTGGATGCGGATAAAGTTTGATGAATACAACGATACCAAAATCCGGCCTTCTGCTCCAAGAAACGCGGTATATAAATGATCGTAGACAACCGTTTCAGAAGTCGTATAGCCAGGGCGTTCCGCTTCAGTCGAATCGGACAATAGGAACAATACGCCATCGTCGCCCAATTTCGCCATTTTCGAAATGTCCGGACGGTAGCTGCCTCTTACGGACTGGTCGAATTTAAATTCTCCTGTATGGACAATCGCGCCTTCAGATGTATGGAAGACGATGCCCAACGCGTCAGGAATACTGTGCGTCGTATGGAAAAAAGTTACGTGTGTTTTATCAAAATTCATGCGGCTTTTGTTCGTTACTTCAAAGAATTTAACTTGCTTCAAAGAACCCTGTTCTTTGATATGCTCTTTTGCAAGAGCAATCGTCAATTTCGATCCATAGACAGGCGCCTGGATTTTTTTCACTAAATACGCGATCGAACCGATTGCATCTTCATGGCCGTGCGTCAGGAAAACCCCTTTGACACGGTCTTTGTTTTCTTCCAGGAACGTCATGTCCGGAATGACGATATCGATTCCGAGCATTTCATCTTCCGGGAACATCAGGCCGCTGTCCACTACGAACAAGTCCTCATCAATTTCAATCACGTACATGGCCTTACCGATTTCGCCGACCCCACCAAGCGGGATGACTCTGATTACTTCATTTTTAATTTTACTCAATTTATTTCCTCCTATATTTTACCCGTACATATCCATAGACTTTATTATACGGGAATTTTAGGTAACAGTCCAAAGAAAAAAACAAACCGGAGTTTTGTCCGGTTTGTTCGGAGTGATTACGCTATTGGTTAAAGACCGTTAAATGATGTTTTGCCCGATCATCGATTCGGCGATTTGAACGGAATTAAGCGCTGCGCCTTTGACCAGATTGTCTGATACGACCCATAGGTGGAAACCTTGTGGATTGTCCAGGTCCTGGCGGATGCGGCCGACAAACACTTCGTCGAGTCCAGCAGCCATCAATGGCATCGGATAAATTTGGTTTGCGGGATCGTCCATCAGCTCGACGCCTGGTGCGTCTGCGATCGCTCTTTTCACTTCCGCAACAGTTGGAGCTCCAACAAGTTCCACATAAATGGATTCCGAGTGGCCTGTAACAACTGGCAGGCGGACACATGTCGCGGCAACCGCTAATCGGTCGTCATGCATGATTTTTTTCGTTTCATTGATCATTTTCATTTCTTCGAACGTGTAGCCATTATCGGTGAACTTATCAATTTGCGGGATTGCATTGAACGCGATTGGATAATGGTGCTCGGCGGATTTCACCGGTAGCATTTTCGCGTCTGCGTTTTTCGCGTTGTCAAAATCAGCAGACTGGCTTTTCAGCTCGTTGATGGCGTCAATGCCAGCCCCGGAAACGGCTTGATACGTCGAGACGACAATTTTCTTTAAGCCGAATTGCTCTTTCAACGGCTGCAACGCACACACCATTTGGATGGTCGAACAGTTCGGATTCGCGATGATGCCTTTATGCTGCGCGATATCTTCCGGATTTACTTCCGGCACGACGAGCGGCACTTCGGCGTCCATGCGGAAAGCGCTTGTGTTGTCGATCACAACTGCCCCGCGTTTAACGGCTTCCGGCGCGAATTGCTCGGAAATGCCGCCGCCTGCGCTGAATAATGCGATGTCGACCCCTTCAAACGATTCCGGTTTTGCTTCTTCGACTGTATAAGTCTTGCCTTTGAATTCGATTTCTTGCCCCGCTGAACGGCTCGATGCCAGGAATTTTATGTTTTTCAACGGAAAATCACGTTTTTCCAATTGCTCTTTCATCTGTTGTCCAACTGCACCCGTGGCGCCCATAATTGCTACATTATATGTTTTCAAACAACTCGCTCCTTCAAAGATTATTGGCGTAATTGTACCACAATTCACTTCACTAGAGGAATAGAACATCTATTATTTCCTATTGACTACATTGCGCTTTATTCAAAGGTGCTTCTTAATAAGAAGATAGTTCTTTTGATAGCAGAACATAAAAAACAGAAATGTTTCCAGTTTCTTACTGGTCTTAAGCGGTTTCGGAGAGTGGGGGTTTTCCGTTAACCAGTAGTAAATCCGGATTAACATGCGTTAAAGCGAAGTTAACATGCATCGCCAGACAATCAACACGCGTTAGCCGGCTGTTAACATGACTTACCCGGATTTTAACCGGCATTAGCAAAAATAGCGCCACCCGCTATCCAAGTTCAAGAACCCAATATGAAAAGCCGTTCGTCTCTGCGAACGGCTCCTTTAATTAAAAAGATGCATTTCGCCAATAGCGAAATGCATCCATCTATCATTGGTTTTCAGAAGAAGGTTCTTTCTTAAAACAACCTGCAATTAAGCTTCGTCTGTCTTAGAACGGATGATGGAGATGGCCGGATCTCCGCTGAATACTTCCAGCAGCGAAGTGACGCGCTCAGGTGAGACGGCTTCGATGCGGGCCAGGATTTCATCGTAGCTTGGGTGTTTTCTTAGCAATAACTCGTTTTTGCCATTGCGGTTCATGCGCGCACTGGTGCTTTCGAGCCCAAGCATCATATTGCCTTTCAGCTGTTCTTTGGAATCCAAGACTTCCTCGGCTGTTGGCCCGTTTTTGCGGATTTCCTGGAGCTCTGAGATGATGACTTCCTGCAGCGCGTCCATTTGTTCATTTGAAGTGCCGCCATAGATTGCTAGCGTGCCATGGTCGGAGTAGGCGGAATGGTAGGAATAAACCGAATAGGCGAGGCCGCGTTCTTCCCGTATTTCCTGGAATAAGCGCGACGACATCGACCCGCCGACAATGTTGTTCAGCACAGTGAAATTGAAGATATCTTTGTCTGTAATGGATAAGCCGGGATAGCCTAGGCTCAAATGGCCTTGTTCAGTTTCTTTCGTTTTGAAAGAATAACCCGATGTAAACATCGGAAAGCGGTAATTCTTTTCGGTTTCCAAACGTCGGAAAGAACCGAAAAGTTTTTCGATCAATCGAATCAGCTCCGGTGTGATATTCCCTGCGACCGATATAACGGTGTTATCCGGCGTGTAATGGCGATCCATAAAATGCTGGATCTTGTCTTTGGTAAAACTTTTTAGCGTCTTGCCGGTTCCTAGAATCGGCGCACCCATCGAGTGGTGGGGATACATGACGCGCCATAATTGCTCCTGGACATCGTCATCCGACATGTCTTCGGTCATGCTGATTTCTTCGAGCACGACTTGACGCTCTTTCTCGATTTCCACGATGTCCATTTTCGAATTGAAGAACATATCCGCTAGCACCGAAACGGCATGCTCCGCATGGTGGTCAAGGATTTTCGCGTAATAGCACGTGTATTCTTTTGATGTATAGGCGTTGATATCGCCGCCAATGCGATCGAACTCTTTGGCGATGTCTTTTGCTGAACGCGTTTCGGTCCCTTTGAAGAGCATATGCTCAATAAAATGCGTGATGCCGTTTTCTTCAGGGGACTCATCGCGAGATCCGGCTTTGACGAACACGCCGACCGCCACTGAGCGGAAATGCGGAATAGATTCGGAAACAATGCGAAGCCCGTTTCCGCAAGAATGGATAGTAACCATGGAAATTTCCTCCTAATGCGAAAAAATTGCCAACCGGAGCTGGCAATTTTTATAGTTTTTCTTATTCAGCTGCTTTTTCAGCCGCTTCTTTTTCTTCCATCAAGACGATTTTGCGTGATAGGTTCACACGGCCTTGACGGTCGATTTCGACGACTTTCACTTTCAAGATGTCATCGAGTTTCAAGACATCTTCCACTTCTTTCGTCCGTGCTTCCTGGATTTCTGAAATGTGGAGAAGCCCGTCTTTGCCTGGGAACAGCTCGACAAACGCGCCGAATTTTTCAATGCGCTTCACTTTGCCTTCGTAGTATTCCCCGACTTTCGCTTCGCGGACGATGTTTTCAATCATCGCTTTCGCTTTCGCATTCATTTCTTCATTCACCGATGAAACGAAGATTGTGCCATCTTGCTCTGTATCAATCTTAACGCCTGTTTCTTCGATGATTTTGTTGATGACTTTACCGCCCGGCCCGATCACATCGCGGATTTTATCCGGATTGATTTTGACCATGATGATTTTCGGCGCAAATTTAGAAAGGTGAGTTTTTGGCTCAGAAATAGTAGCCATCATAGATTCCAAGATGTGTATTCTACCGACTTGCGCCTGAGTTAAAGCTTCTTCCAAGATTTCGCGTGAAAGGCCATCGATTTTAATGTCCATTTGAAGTGCGGTGATGCCTTTAGCCGTTCCCGCAACTTTAAAATCCATATCTCCTAGGTAATCTTCCATTCCTTGGATATCGGATAATACCGTATAGTTTTCGCCTTTTTTCACAAGTCCCATCGCGATGCCCGCAACAGGTGCAGTAATTGGCACACCTGCATCCATCATGGCTAAGGTAGAAGCGCAGATGCTTGCCTGTGAAGTGGAACCATTCGATTCCAATACTTCCGCAACGAGGCGGATTGCGTAAGGGAATTCTTTTTCGCTCGGAAGAACCGCTTCAAGCGCACGTTCCCCAAGAGCCCCGTGTCCGATTTCACGGCGGCCAGGGCCGCGCAAGAATCCGGTCTCACCGACTGAGAACAACGGGAAATTATAATGGTGCATAAAACGTTTTGATTCTTCGAGGCCAAGGCCGTC
>DATISS010000162.1:0-7766 GCA_035468565.1 Planococcus sp. (in: firmicutes) | reverse complement strand
AGGTCCGTTTTGTGTACGGATTCAAGACCCTAAAAACCGCTCGACCTCCACTTCACCTCTACTATAAAAAAAATAGTAGGATAAACCAATGCCTTGGTTCGTCCTACTAATCTTAGTATGTTTTGTGCGTGCGGAAATAATTGATGTGAATAATGTAAAGAATAAATCCAATATCCTTCAATCGTTTATTGGAATGAAAAACACCTTCGATGTCGTATGTAGCATAAACGACATCGAAGGTGTTTTTTTGTCTTGATTTAAAAGCTAGTGAAGATATCATAAGATATTAAAAAATAAACCTCATGATGATTAACATCGTTGCGCATTGGGAAAACTGATAATGAGGTGATAATCATGAAACCAGGTTTATATAAGGTAGAAACAATTGATAAGAGAACAGCCTTGCTCTCTCCTTTGAATAAGGAAGATGACCAATTTACTTTTCCAGTCTCTGATTTTACACACGATGTAGCTAAAGGAGATGTAGTAGAAATTTGGCGGGAAGGCACTAAGTGGAAAACGAAATACTGTGAAGAAGATACGAAATCGATTTCCAGCCATACAAAGGATTTTGTAAAACGGATTATGGATAAAGAATAACTTGCGATGTCTCGGGGATATTTAGTCTCGGGGCATTTTTAGATTCTACTATCCAAATCGTAGAATTTGAAATCCTTAAAAAGCTTGGTGTATAATAAAGTCAAATATAGTCAAAGTCAATTATAGAGTTATTATGTAACCGAGAGGTGATGGCGATGCGGAATATTTCAGACATAATTGAAGGGTATTTAAAAGGGGTTATAGAAGTAAGCGAAAGAGACTATATTGAAATCAAACGCAATGAAATCGCCGAAAAATTTCAATGTGTCCCTTCACAAATAAATTACGTGATCAATACTCGATTTACAGCGGATCGTGGCTATCTTGTAGAAAGCAAAAGAGGTGGCGGCGGATATATTCGAATTAAGCGTATCACGCTTCATACGAAGTCTGATGTCCTATCCGATGTTATTAAACGCCTGGAGCAAGGTGCTTCACAAAGCATGGCAGAGGATATTGTTTTTAGGCTGTTAAACGAGGATATCATTTCCAAAAGGGAAGCAAAATTAATCCTGAGTGCGAGCGATCGCGCAACGCTTCTTTTGCCGTTGCCAACTCGTGATGAGGTAAGAGCGAGAATTCTGATTGCTATGTTATTTACTTTGAAATATCAGTCGAGTATTTGAGAGGTGATCAAATGTTTTGTGAGCAATGCGGTAAAAGGCCGGCTTCCGTGATCGTCAAACAAACTGTGAATGGCAATACAATCGAACGCCACCTTTGCCCGGTTTGTGCAGCTGAAAGCCATAATTTGAATTATGCTTTCGAGCAAGATCCTTTGGCCATTCACCAATTGTTGTCCAATTGGTTTCCAAATCAAAAAACCTCTGTTAATCCAGTCAAAAAAGAAGTGGCTGTATGTCCAAATTGCGGATTCACATTCTCTAAATTCATGGAGATTGGAAAATTCGGTTGCGCTACTTGCTATGATGCATTTGAAGATCAGTTAGATAATATATTCAAGAGACTCCATAATGGAAATTATAGGCACGAAGGTAAAATACCGTCTGCTTATGGCAGTACGTTAAAGATTAAAAAAGAAATAGAAGAACTACGAAAACAGATGCAAGTGTCGATTGGCGATGAGGATTTTGAAGAAGCGGCCAAACTGCGTGATGAGGTAAGGGCCCTGACCCTGCAGCTTAAAGGGGGTGAGGCTGATGGAAATTGATCGTTTTCTGCAGCCTAAAGCTAGCAGCTGGATGGAAACAGATGGTGAAAATGCAGATATCGCAATGAGCACCCGGATACGGCTAGCCCGCAATTTAAGCGACTTTAAATTCCCTTATTCATTTTCAGAAGACGAAGCATTAAAAGTAGACAAGGCGATTTCATCGGTGCTGATAGACCAAGGACGTAAATTAAATCTGGAATTCACCCATATTGATATGCAAGAAATCCTTCCTCTCCAGCGGGAAGTGTTGATCGAAAAGCATTTAATCAGCCCATACCTGGTGAATGAAAGCCAATCTGGCGCAGTTCTTCTTTCTGAAAATGAAGAAATGAGCATAATGGTGAATGAGGAAGACCATTTGCGGATTCAAAGTTTGCGGGCAGGGTTCCATTTGGAAGAAACGTATCAGGTTGCTAATGATTTGGATAATCTATTAGAGCAGCATTTATCGTATGCGTTTCACGAAAAATATGGCTATTTGACGAGTTGCCCGACCAATACCGGGACGGGCATGCGAGCTTCAGTCATGCTGCATTTGCCAGCGCTGACAATGTCCCAGCAAATCGCACGAATCATTCCGGCAATCTCACGTTTAGGAATGGCTGTGAGAGGTATTTACGGAGAAGGCAGCGAAGCGCTGGGCAATGTATACCAGATTTCAAATCAAATGACGCTCGGCAAATCAGAATACGAAATTCTGCAAGACTTAGAAAGCATGACCGACCAAATCATTCAGCAGGAACGCAGGGCGAGAGATGCGATTTTGAATAATTCGCCGGTCGCCTTGGAAGATCGGGTTTATCGGTCTCTCGGTACTTTGACCAATGCAAGGTTGTTGTCTACTGAGGAAGCGGCTACTTGTTTGTCGAATGTCCGATTAGGCATTGATCTGAAATTGATCAAAGATATAGATATGTCGATATTAAATGAATTGATGATTTTTATGCAGCCGGCATTTTTGCAGCAGTATTCAGGCAGCCCTTTACAGCCGACTGAAAGAGATATTGCCCGCGCGAAATTATTCCGCGAGCGTTTGAACAAGGATAGTGTAACTAACAAAGGAGAGGATTTTGCATGATGTTTAATCGATTTACACAACGCGCACAAAAAGTTCTTCAACTGGCTCAAGAAGAAGCCATCCGCATGAAGCACGAATCGATTGGGACCGAACATATTTTACTTGGGTTGATTCGTGAGGGCGGCGGCATTGCAGCTAAAGCTCTAGAAGCCATTGATGTGAATACGCAGCTGATCGAAGAAGGCATTAAAGAACTTGTCGGTGTCGGCGAAAAAGATGTAGGGCCGATTGTGCATTATACTCCGAGAGCGAAGAAAGTCATCGAGTTGTCGGTGGACGAATCACGTAAGCTTGGCCACTCGTATATCGGGACCGAGCATTTGCTGCTTGCCCTGATACGCGAAGGTGAAGGCGTTGCGGCGCGGGTGCTTGGCAATGCAGGCGTCAGCCTAAACAAAGCTCGCCAGCAAGTGCTGCAGCTATTGGGAAGCAATGAACAGGCTTCAAATACGGGAAGCAGTCCGAATGCTTCTGCGAATACACCGACTCTTGATGGCCTGGCACGCGATTTGACTCAAGTGGCACGCGAAGGCAGTTTGGATCCGGTCATTGGGCGCAGCAAGGAAATTACGCGCGTCATTGAAGTGTTGAGCCGCCGTACGAAAAATAATCCAGTTTTGATTGGTGAGCCGGGTGTTGGTAAAACAGCGATCGCTGAAGGGTTGGCACAGCAAATCGTTAATAATGAGATACCGGAAACACTGCGCGACAAACGCGTTATGGTGCTTGATATGGGAACTGTTGTTGCGGGTACGAAATACCGCGGTGAATTTGAAGATCGTTTGAAAAAAGTGATGGACGAAATTCGCCAAGCAGGCAATGTCATCCTGTTTATCGATGAACTTCATACATTAATTGGCGCAGGTGGAGCGGAAGGGGCAATTGACGCTTCGAACATCCTCAAACCGTCATTGGCACGCGGAGAATTGCAGTGCATCGGCGCTACGACTTTGGACGAGTATCGAAAATACATCGAAAAAGATGCTGCGCTTGAGCGCCGGTTCCAGCCAATTCAAGTGAACGAGCCGACAGTGGCAGAATCCATTTTAATTATTAAAGGGCTGCGCGACCGTTATGAAGCGCATCATCGCGTAAAAATCACGGATGAAGCGATTGAAGCGGCGGCGGTCATGTCCGACCGGTACATTTCAGACCGTTTCCTTCCTGATAAAGCGATTGACTTAATTGATGAAGCGGGTTCCAAGGTCCGTCTTCGCTCGTATACTACTCCGCCTGATTTGAAAGAGTTGGAAGATCGTCTGGAATCTGCTCGCAATGAGAAGAATGCGGCTGTTCAAAGCCAGGCTTTTGAAAAAGCCGCTTCGTTACGCGATGCAGAGCAAAAGCTGAAAGACCAATTGGATAAAACGAAAAAAGAATGGAAAGAAAAACAAGGCACAGAAGAGTCTGAAGTGACGGTTGAGGATATTGCAGCAGTCGTCTCTATGTGGACAGGCGTTCCAGTTTCTAAATTGGCGCAAACAGAATCTGAAAAATTACTGAATTTGGAAGATCTTCTGCACAATCGCATAATCGGACAAGAAGAAGCCGTGACTTCGATTTCCAAAGCAATCCGCCGTGCGCGCGCAGGTTTGAAAGATCCGAAACGCCCGATTGGTTCATTCATTTTCCTTGGCCCTACGGGTGTAGGTAAGACTGAGCTTGCCCGTGCTTTGGCAGAATCGATGTTCGGCGATGAAGAAGCGATGATCCGCATTGACATGTCCGAGTATATGGAAAGACATTCGACTTCACGCCTTGTCGGTTCGCCTCCGGGCTATGTCGGGTATGAAGAAGGCGGCCAGTTGACGGAGAAAGTCCGCAGAAAACCGTATTCAGTGGTGCTGCTTGATGAAATTGAAAAAGCGCATCCGGATGTCTTCAACATTCTATTGCAAGTTCTCGAAGATGGGCGCTTGACCGATTCGAAAGGCCGACGCGTCGATTTCCGCAATACGGTTATCATCATGACGTCCAATGTGGGTGCAGAAGAATTGAAATACAATAAATACGTTGGATTCAATTTGCAAGATGGAAAAACGGGTTACAAAGACATGAAAACGAAAATGTTGGGCGAATTGAAAAAAGCCTTCCGTCCGGAGTTCTTGAACCGTATTGACGATATGATTGTGTTCCATTCTCTTGAACGGGAAGATTTGCGCAAGATTGTCACTTTGATGTCTCAGCAATTGATTGATCGTTTGAAAGAACAGCATATCGATCTAGAACTGACAGACGCTGCGCTTGAAAAAATCGCGAAGGAAGGGTATGATCCGGAATATGGTGCCCGTCCGCTTCGCCGAGCTCTTCAAAAGCACGTTGAAGACCGCTTGTCTGAAGAATTGCTGAAAGGTACGGCAATTGCGGGGCAACATATCGTATTCGATGTAGAAAATGACGAATTCGTCATTCGCACAACAGCGGATATTAAGGAATAAAAGAATAATCATTCCGCTCGCCGGATTTTCGGCGGGCGTTTTTATATGGAAAGGGAGAGAGTCATGGCTAAGAAAAAATCGAAATTCATTTGTCAATCATGCGGCTATGAATCAGCTAAATGGATGGGCAAATGCCCAGGCTGCGGCGAGTGGAACCAAATGGTAGAAGAAGTCGAAGTGACTGCGCCTAAAGGGACGCGCGGCGCGTTTCAGCATTCCGCTTCTGTGCCTCAAAAAGCCACGCCGATCAATTCGATTGAAACCCAGGATGAACCGCGGGTGGATACGAAGCTGGGCGAGATGAACAGGGTGCTCGGCGGCGGCATTGTGCCGGGTTCGCTCGTGCTCATTGGTGGGGATCCGGGGATCGGGAAATCGACACTGCTTCTTCAAGTGTCTGCGATGCTTGCGAACAATGGCCACCGGGTATTGTATATTTCAGGAGAAGAATCGATTCGCCAGACGAAACTGCGCGCGGAGCGCTTGGACGCTTCTTCGCCGGAGTTGTTCATTTATGCGGAAACGAATTTGGAATTGATCCATCATACAATTGAAGATGTGGCACCTGATTTTGTTATTATCGATTCTATCCAGACCGTGTATCATCCGGAAGTAACATCCGCGCCAGGCAGTGTCACACAGGTGCGTGAGAGTACCGCCGAATTGATGCGCATTGCCAAAACCAAAAATATCGCCATCTTCCTGGTCGGCCACGTTACAAAAGAAGGTCAGATTGCAGGACCGCGTATTTTGGAGCATATGGTGGATACGGTGCTTTATTTTGAAGGCGAACGGCACCATACGTATCGAATTTTACGCAGCGTTAAAAACCGCTTCGGCTCAACAAATGAAATCGCGATCTTTGAAATGCTGCAAAGCGGGCTGGTGGAAGTGCTGAACCCATCGGAGCTATTCCTTCAAGAACGCTCAAGTGGAGCGGCAGGTTCGACCGTCGTCGCCTCGATGGAAGGCACACGGCCGATTCTGGTTGAAATCCAGGCGCTGGTAACGCAGTCAAGCTTCAATTATCCGAAACGGATGGCTACCGGCATCGACCAAAACCGGATTTCGTTATTGATGGCGGTCCTTGAAAAGCGGGTGGGCATGTTGCTGCAGTCGCAGGACGCTTATATCAAAGTGGCCGGCGGCGTCAAACTGGATGAACCGGCTATCGATTTGGCCGTGCTGGCGAGCATTGTCTCCAGCTATCGGGATATTGCGCCGAACGTCTATGACTGCATCATCGGTGAAGTCGGATTGACTGGTGAAGTGCGGCGGGTATCGCGCATTGAACAGCGTGTGCAGGAAGCAGCCAAGCTTGGATTTAAACGCGCCATCGTCCCGGCTTCGAATCTGGGCGGCTGGGATTATCCGGAAGGAATCCGTGTAGTCGGCGTTGAAAGTGTCAATGAAGCATTGAAAGAAATATTTCCACAGCAGTAAGAGGGCGCATTGCCCTCTTTTTCTTTACTGCAATGTCCAACAAAGCGTTTCCATTACAAAACGTGTATAATTATTTAGAAGGAGGTGGAGTCCATGTTAAAGAGAATTATCCAGATTTTGTTTTTGCTAATCGGTGCTACCGTCGGAATCATATTTTTGCCTTATGTTTTTGAACTTATTCCCATTCTTGACAGCCCGTGGATTAATAATGCCATCGTTTTTGCTTTGGTCGGTGCCCTTTTATTCCTTTTATTATCATTATTGTTTGCGGATTCAATCGTTAAATTTGTAAGGTGGATGGAAGAGAAATTGCTTCATGCACCGACTCCGGATCTATTGTTCGGAACGGTAGGGCTTATCATCGGATTGGTGGTGGCTTTCCTGATCGGGTTTGCACTGAACACGATCGATATTCCGATTGTCGCTACGGCAGCTCCGATTATACTGTCTGTGGTGCTTGGGTATTTAGGGTTCCAGGTCGGATTTAAAAAGCGGGAAGAAATGGTCGGCATGCTGACGCCGCAGCGCATCATAACGAACCACAAAAAGGCGGAACCCGAAGAGCCTGTAAAAAACATGTCGTATAAATTGCTCGACACAAGCGTTATCATCGATGGCCGGATTGCGGACATTTCGGCTACTGGTTTCATGGAAGGAACGTTTGTCGTGCCGCATTTCGTGCTGTCGGAATTGCAGCATATCGCGGATTCGTCGGATACGCTAAAACGGACGCGCGGACGCCGCGGCTTGGATATTTTGAAACGCCTCCAGGCTGAGCGCGAAGGTGCGATTGTGATTACCGAGGAAAATTACGATGAAGTCGCCGAAGTTGATATGAAACTGATGCGCGCTGCGAAGAAAATGGGCGGGCAAGTGGTGACGAACGACTTCAATTTTAATAAAGTCTGCGAATTGCACAATGTGCCGGTGCTGAACATCAATGATTTGGCGAATGCCGTGAAGCCGGTTGTCATTCCGGGTGAAGATATGCACGTCGTCGTGATCAAAGACGGCAAAGAACAAAATCAAGGCG
>DATISS010000161.1:0-10678 GCA_035468565.1 Planococcus sp. (in: firmicutes) | reverse complement strand
CTTTCCGGATTTTGTTCAAGGAAGTGATTCCGAACTCGATTGCTCCGGCAACCATCCAAGCTTCCCTCGATCTGGGATTTGTCATCCTGTCCGCTGCAGGGCTCAGTGTCATCGGGCTTGGCGCACAGCCGCCTTCGCCTGAATGGGGCGCGATGCTGGCGAATAGCCGCGAGATATTGCGCGAAGCTTGGTGGGCGGCGACTTTCCCGGGCTTGGCAATCTTGTTTACGGTACTCGGATTCAACCTGCTCGGCGATGGCCTGAATGACTTAATGGATCCAACGCAGCGCTGAGCCGCACGTGAATTCATTGAAAGGGGGATTGAGGTTGTCTGCTCATTCTGTGTCCGGAAATCATTCACACCAACTAAAGGAGGAAATACAGTGGAGTTTAAAACTCGATGGCCAAAATTTTTCTTATTCCTTATTATTGCTGTGTTAGTGCTTGCAGGCTGCCAAAATTACAATGAAGAAACAGAAGAAGGTGCAACCTCACCTGAAGGAACAACCGCCGAATCGAACGAAAACTTCGATGCTGAAGTCTTCAATTTCGCGACCAACCAGGACATACCGGGATTGGATCCGCATGGTGCAGCGGCGAACACCACGTTCCGCGTAATTTACATGATGTACGACCGCTTGGTGACGTACGACGGGACATCGACAGAGCCGCAGCCGCAGCTCGCGGAAAGCTGGGAAGTTTCAGATGACGGCAAGGAATATACCTTCAAATTAGTCCAAGACGCGAAATTCCATGACGGTTCGCCGGTAACGGCTGAAGCGGTCCAGTATTCATTCACCCGGGCGATCGATGTCGGAAAATCCGCAGCCGGGATCTTCAGCAAAGTAATTGATGAAAACAGCTTTGAAGTTATTGATGACCATACCATTAAGATTACGTTGAAGCAGCCTTTTGCTCCATTTGTCAGCACTTTAGGGACTGCGTTCGGCAATATTATCAACCCGGCACTGGAAGAAAACCACGGGGATGACTTGGGCGAAAGCTTCTTGTCAGAAGAAGTGAT
Organism: Planococcus sp. (in: firmicutes); assembly: GCA_035468565.1. Classification (GTDB taxonomy): domain Bacteria; phylum Bacillota; class Bacilli; order Bacillales_A; family Planococcaceae; genus Planococcus. The sequence goes on along the minus strand of DATISS010000161.1, from coordinate 9,654 downwards.
GGGTTCGGGCCCTTACATGCTAGAGAGCTGGGACCGCGGTGAAACGCTGGTTATGAAAGCGAATCCGGATTATTGGGGAGAAGCCCCGACGATGGAAACGGTGAATATCCGTTTCATCACAGAAGCATCCACTGCTCGCCTGATGCTTGAAAAAGGAGAAATCGACATGATCGACAATGTTGTCATCTCTCCTGAAGTATTGGGGCAAATGGAAGGCACTGAAGGTGTGGAAATTTTGGAAGCGGATGGCTACCAAATCGATTACATGCCGATGAATACGGAAAAAGGCGCTCTTGCCGATGTCCGTGTACGCCAGGCGATTGCCCACAGCATCAATTATGAAGCATTGCTGGAAAGCGTCTATCTAGGCAAAGCGGAGCGCATCGTCGGAGCTGTTCCGAAAGGCATGTACGGCTTTAATCCCGATGCGAAGCTTTATGAATACGATTTGGATAAAGCGAAAGAATTGCTGAAAGAGGCTGGCCATGAAAGTGGGCTGGAACTTGAAATCGCAATTTCCGAAGACAACGAAGTGCGCAGCAACACGGCATTGCTGCTGCAGTCCGATTTAGAGAAAGTCGGCGTTACCTTGAACATCAAAACCTATGCTTGGCCGACATTCCTGGATCTTGTCACAACAGGCAAACATGATTTCGGACTGGTTTCCTGGACGCCGGATTATCCGGATCCGGACTATAACCTATGGTACTTCGCCCATTCATCCAGTAAAGGGCCGGGATTCAACTTGGCGTTCTATGAAAACAGTGAAATAGATGCGCTGCTTGAAGAAGGAAGAACTTCTACGGATGAAGCGCTGCGTGAAAAAAATTACAAGGAAATACAGAATATCATGGCAGAGGAAGTTCCATATATCTTTGTCGCCCAGCCTAAATTGCAGGCTCCTTTAAGAAGCTGGGTCAAAGGCTATGAACTGAATCCGATGAATTCATGGTATGTACCGTTCCATAAGATCACTAAAGAAGAATAGGGTATGAGGGCGGGAGCGGCTGTTGCACAACAGCTGCCTCCCTCTTTTTTAGAAAAATGGCAGGTCCGGAAGATTCAGAAAATCACATAAGGTGGGGAACACGGACATGGAAAAAGAATGGAAGGTCTTAAATGTATCCGCTGCTGAAGGAGAAAAAGTGAAATCTTACCTTGAATTGCCATTTATAGAAGAAAAGCTGCCGGTTTTTCTGGTTAACGGATTGCAAGAAGGGCCGACCGTGCTGGTCATGGGCGGCATCCATGGCTGTGAATATACATCAATCGACGCAGCTCAAAAGATAGGCGCGGCGCTAGACCCTGAAGAGATTAAGGGAAGGGTGATCGTTTTGCCAATTGCGAACCCTGCATCGTTTTATGCCCGCAGCATCTATGTTCATCCCAAAGACCATAAAAACCTGAACCGCGTGTTCCCGGGAAAACAACACGGAACCGATGCGGAAAGGCTCGCTTTTTGGCTCAATGAAGCGGTGTTAAAGAAGGTCGATTACGTCATTGATCTCCACGGAGGCGACATGATCGAAGCATTGGTGCCGTTCACTATTTACCATGTCGCTGAAAACCGGGAAGTACGCGAAGCTTCAAAGGACATGGCATCGTTATTTGAAATCGGCTATGTAATCGGCAGCAGCGGCCAAGTGCCGGGATCTACTTATGGCTGCGCCGCTGAACAGGGCATTCCCGCAATAATTGCCGAGGCCGGGCAACAAGGGATCATGAGTGAACAGGCCTCGCAGATGCTGCAGCGGGGTGTCCGCAATGTTCTGGCGTCACTGGGCATCGTAAATGATAAAGTTTGGAAGGCCGAATTGGCGTATATTTCTATTTTTGACTGGTACCGCTCTGAAATCCGCGGGCTTTGGTATCCGCACATCAGAGTGGGCGATGAAGTCGCCAAAGGGCAGCTATTGGGAAGGCTGGCAGACGAATTCGGCGACACCCTTAAGGAAATCCGCTCGCATACGGATGGCATCGTGCTATTTTTGGTCAGTTCCCTTGCCATAAATGACGGCGATCCCTTGCTGGCAGTAGGAGCGTGAACTATGGAAAATGTGTTGAACCTTTCAATTACCGAGCTTGCCGCCTTGTATCGCAAGAAAGAAGTGTCGCCGGTGGAGGTGGTGAAAATGTCCTTCGAACGGGAGCAAAAACTGGGGAAAGCGCTGAACGCGTTTATTACGGTGACAGAGGAACCTGCACTGAGGCAGGCAAAAAAAGCGGAAGAGGCATTTTTGGCGAATAAGCCAAGCCATCTGCTGGCAGGGATTCCGTATTCCGCAAAAGACTTATTTTATACAGCTGGAATCCGTACTACTTGCGCTTCCCATATCCTGAAAGATTTTGTGCCGGATTACAATGCGACAGCCATCAGCAAGCTTGAGGCGGCTGGTGCTGTCATGCTCGGAAAAACCAATATGCTCGAATTCGCTTATGGAATCGTCCATCCGGATTTCGGCAAGACGAACAATCCGTGGGATCTGACGAAAACGTCCGGCGGTTCGTCCGGTGGATCGGCGGCTGCTGTTGCAAGTGGCATCGGTTATTTTTCACTTGGCTCGGACACCGGTGGGTCCATCCGTATTCCCGCTTCCTATTGCGGGGTCGCCGGACTCAAGCCGACGCGTGGGCTGGTTAGCTTACATGGGGTCTTTCCGCTTAGCGGGTCGCTTGACCACGCCGGGCCGATTGCCCGCAATGCGCTGGATGCTGCGCTGGTGCTGGAGGTAATTGCGGGCTTTGACCCGGAAGACCCCCATTCTTTAGCGGGCGGATCCGGTGAGGTGGACGTCAGCAATTTCAGTGCGTTGGACGCTAAACACGTCGGGGTTCTGCCGGAGCGGCTTCTGCGCGGACTCACGCCTGAAGTAGCCCGCGTCTACAAGGAAACGCTGCAGCATGTCCGGTCGCTTGGCTGGCATATCGATGAGGTGGAAATTGAAGGATGGGCGCAGATGGAGGAAATCATCATGGCGGTGCTGTTGCCGGAAGCGGCGCAGATCCATCAGCAATGGCTTGGCCGAAAAGAGGAATACGCAAGTGGGACATATCGTCAGATTGAGCTGGGCATGGCAGCGAAAGCGGTTGATTACTTGAATGGCCAACGGGACCTGAAGCGGTTCACTTCAGCCGTCTCAACTCTTTTCAATACATTCGATCTGTTATTGATGCCGACGGTGTCGTTTGCAGCCCTTGCCGAAGATCCGGTTATCGGCAGCGAAGAAGACGAGATGCTGTTCACCGGACCTTTCAATATCAGCGGCCATCCGGCAGTGTCAGTGAATATGGGTTTCACGGCGGATGGCCTGCCGGTGGGCATGCAACTGGCCGCTCCGCATTTTCAGGATATCGAATTGCTGCGCGCCGCGCATCAGCTTGAAATGATGCGGAGCACTCGGATGCCCAGCTTTGAATAATGAACAGTTGGAATGGTGCAGGAATAAAGGAGAGGAAGCGGCGTATGGATATGATGACGATGAACTTGAACGATTTTAAAGAACTTCAGAAAAGCATCAATACGGTGCTGCTGCCGATCGGCATGATTGAAGCCCATGGACCCCATTGTGCGCTTGGCACGGATGTACTCATTCCAAGGGAATTCGTCAGGCGGCTGGAAGAACAGGTTGGCGACAGGATTTTGATGGCGCCAGAAGTAGCGTATGGCCATTCCTGGGGGCTTGCGCCGTTTGCAGGGACGATCGATGTTCCTGGGGAAGTTTTCGGGAATTATGTTTTTGAAATTTGCAAAGGCTTTTACCAGAACGGATTCAGCAACATCATTTTGTTCAACGGCCATGGCGGCAACATTTCGAGCCTCGATCTTGTCACAGAGAAATTGGCGGACATCGGGATACGGACACTGATCATCAATTGGTATATCGATTATCGGGAGGACATCAAAGGGATTACTCCAGACCCGGGCCATGCAGGCGAAGACGAAACGTCGATGGTCTTGGCTATCGATGAGCGGTATGCCTATACAGAAGGCGTCGGCAGCCACGAAATTCCTCTGGCAAAACGCTTCCGCTTTAAGAATGGCGGCGCTGCGCTTTATCCGGAAGCCTTCTCAGGCAACGCTGGAGCGGCGACGGCTGATAAAGGTGAAAAGCTGTATGCGATGATGGTGAAATTGGTGCTCGATGACATAAGCACATTATGGGATATTGAAATGCAGCATGAAAGGGGAATGGAAAGATGACCTTACGTTGGACTTCAGAACCGGTGGGAGAAGCGATAGTGGATATCGTTTTAAGCCTCAACGAACAGACCTTGAAAATGCACGATACGGAAACGGCGTCAGCCAGCTACAGCAGCGTCAAGCCTTCACTCCGGAACTTTGATGAAATTGGCCGCAAAATCGATGAAGTAGAGAAGGAAATCCAGGGGCTTGCGGGCCATCCGGGAAGGTATTTGCGCTCGATGGTCAATGCGTACCGTTATTTTGGCCGCAGCCTTCAAGGCGACGATCTGCCTTATGCAGAATACATTGCCAACATCCAAGAATTGCCGGCGTCGCTTATTCCGGAAGAGACGATGGCTGGGCACCGCGAGCTTGTGGAAAAAGGGCTTGGGGAACTCGGCTATAAAGGCAGCCTGAAAGAAAAAGCGCAAAGCTGGCTCGCAGAAACATTGATCGCTCCTGATAAAGTTGTCGAAGTGGCAGAGTCGATGAAAGACAAAAGCAAAGAAGGAACATTGGAGCGGGTAATCGCATTGCCCGAAGGAGACGGATTGGATTACATCAAGTCGATCCAAGGGGTGTTCTGGAGCGGGTATTCCAAGTATACCGGGAATTACCGCGGCAATCTGACATTCAATATTGACCGGCCGTGGACAGAACCGGTGTTGGCGCAGATCATGGCGCATGAAGGCTACCCGGGCCATCAGGCATTTTACTGCCGCTGGGATTATCTGTTTCAGCAAGGCAAGCTGCCAATCGAGGCTTCTTATTACCTGATCAACAGCCCGACGAATGCGTTGTTCGAAGGGGGTCCTGAAAGCGCACTCCATTTCCTTGGATGGGACCGCGACGAAGAAGAAACGGAAGGCATCAGCCTGCAAGCGAAGCAGCATTACAAGCTGGCGCGCGACTGGATCGACATGCAGCGCATGGCCATGACCAATGCCTGCTATTTGTTCAATGAAGGAAACATGAACAAAGAAGAAGCTGTCGCATATATGATGGAAAAAGGGATGCTGGGCTCTATCGAAGCGAATAATTGCTACCGGTTTTTCTCGCATCCCATTCAGAAAACCTATTATCCTTCCTATTATTACGGCCGCTGGATGGTCGGCAAAGGCTATGATTCGGTTGCGAAAGAGCAGCGTGCAGAGTTTTTCAAAATTCTTTACGATACGCCGCATACAACCAATACATTCATTGATGCCATCAGTGAATTGAGCGGCACCCGCTTTCAGCCGTTCGAACAAGTTAAGACTGTCAAGCAGGATTTTGTCTTATAGCAAAACGAGGCGTATCTCCGCCAGAAAAGGAGGCTTTCCATGGTTGTCGAGTTGAACAAATTGCACCGGGACTTAAGTGACGCGGTATCGGCCGCGGAATTGATGGCGTTCACAGCCCAAATTGCCAAAGAGGTTCGGCTGTCCGGTTCACCAGAAGAGCTGCGCGCGTTTCAATACGTAAAGGGAGAGCTGGAAGCTCTAGGGATTGAAACTGTCTTAAGCTTCCACGACGGTTTCATCAGTTTGCCGCTGTCAGCAGAATTACAGGCTGGCGGCATCGATTTTCCATGCATCACCCATTCCATGTCAACATCGACCGGAAAAGACGGGCTAAGCGGAGAGCTGTTTTATGTGAAAGAACTCTCCTCTGGCATGGAGGCTGTTGGAAAGGTAGTGCTGACGGAAGGGATTGCGACGCCGGGCGGAGTGGAAATGCTGGAGAAAGCGGGAGCGATAGGCGGAATTTTCATCAATGGGTCCATCACCCATGAAATGACCGTGTCCCGGGTCTGGGGCAATCCGACACCGGAGACGAAAAAAGAGTTCCCGAAGATTCCGGTGCTTTCCATCACGGAAAAAGAAGGCGCAGTATTGCTCGGGCAACTAGCCGAATTTGGCGAACCTATGAAGGTTTGGCTGAAAACAGAGGTCGACACCGGATGGCGGAAAATTCCTACGCTAATAGCGGACATCAAAGGTGAAATCGAACCGGAAAAATTCGTGTTGTTCAGCAGCCATATCGATTCCTGGCATTATGGCGCAATGGACAACGCCAGCGCGAATGCGGCAATGCTCGAAACGGCAAAGGTGCTGATGGCTCAGCCAGCGCCCCTGCGCCGCACCTTGCGCTTGGCGTTTTGGTCCGGGCATTCCCACGGCCGCTATTCAGGGTCAGCGTATTATTGCGACAGCCACTGGGAAGAACTGCATGAACATTGCCTGCTCCATGTCTACGCCGACTCTTTGGGCGGCAAAGGGGCACAAATCCTTGGGGAAAGCAATTGCATGGCCGAGACGCGCGATTACGGCGGCTCGTTCGTCGAGGCACTGACAGGCGAAACTTTCATCGGCAAGCGCTTTGGAAGAGGCGGCGATCAATCTTTCTGGGGACCAGGAGTTCCCGCTTTGTTCATGGGGCTTTCCGAACAGCCTCAAACTGACGATGCGGCGTCGCGGACCTTAGTGAAGCTTTTCGGCGGGGTCAAATCCGGAGGCTTCGGCTGGTGGTGGCACACTGTGGAAGATACGCTCGACAAGCTCGACCCTGAAAACCTGCGGCGCGATTGCCAAGTTTATGTTTCGGTGATCTACGATGCCTGTTCGCGCAAAGTGATGGCGCTCAATCATGCAGCAGGCGCTGCTGAAATTGCCGCGGCGCTGGAGGGCTATGCAAAGCTGGCAGAAGGACGGCTGGATTTATCCAAAGCCTTGGAACGCGCGAAAAGGCTCCAAGAACTTGGCGGCCAGCTCAATAAACTGGCTGCCCGGAAAGACAGGGAGGACAGCGAAGCCAAAAACTTCAACCAAGCGATGCTCGCGATTTCCCACGAACTGATTCCGCTGAATTACGTCAGCGGCGATCTCTTCGACCAGGATCTGGCGGTGAATCTGCCGGCCGTGCCGCTACTGCAGGATATTCGCTTGCTGGCAGAAACAGAGCCGGGGAGCCCGGAAGCGTTTGAATGGCAGACGTTGTTGAAAAGGCGGCTCAATAAAGTCGAATTCGCTCTTCTAAAAGCGATACGGATTGCTGAATCGCTGATGGCATAAAGCGTCAGCGGCTCAAATGAAAAGTACCAATTTGAAGGGTATAAAGAGAGGGTGTCCGCGCCTATCCGCGCTGCATCCTCTCTTTAATTGTTTGTTGGGAAAATTTCTTGTGGTCCGAACAAGCTGTGCCCAAGGGATGCTATTTGACAACAGGGGCTCGCGGGAGTAGATTTTAGCTATCAGACATGATTGAAGGACAGCGCAGAAAGAGGGAATTAGAGTGAAAAAACAAGTCGTGGTAATTGGCCTTGGCCGTTTTGGCAGCAGTGTGTGCCAGGAGCTTTATAAAATGGGTCATGAAGTTCTGGCAATCGATTCGAATATGGATAGGGTGGATGCGAACCGCGATCATTCCTCCCATGCCGTCTTTGCCAACGCGACGGATGAGAGTGAATTGAAAGCGCTGGGCGTGCGGAATTTCGACAACGCCATTGTGGCCATCGGGGATGATCTCCAGGCGAGTGTACTTTGCACCTTGATGCTGAAGGAGATCGGCGTGTCGAAGGTATGGGTGAAGGCCCGCGATCTGCAGCACCAGAAAATCCTGGAAAAAGTGGGCGCCGACCGCGTCATCCAGCCGGAATACGAAATGGGCGTCCGCGTCGCACACCATATGGATTCGGAAAAAATCATCGACTATATCGATTTGTCGAAGGATTACAGCATCCAGGAATTGACTGCATCAGACAAGATTGCAAACCGCACATTGGCGAAGCTTAATTTGCGGCAACGCTATAAAATCATTGTGCTCGCGATTAAACGCGGAGAAGACGTCAATATTGCTCCGGTGCCGGATGATGAGGTGCAGAAAAACGACGTGCTTATTGTCATGGGGCACCGCGATGACCTGAAACGCTTCGAAGAAAAAGGCATTTAACCGCAACACCCAACTATCGTTCCTGTGAACGATGGTTTTTTTTATTCGGTATAAAAAATGAAATATTCAGTATTTATTGCGGATTAAAAGGTGCAAGTCTATACTTACGGTAATATTGAGGAAATCCGTTCGGGGGACAGAGAGTTTGCCGGAAGCATCGCCAAATACGCAATGCAAAAATTGACAGAAGGCGGGGAATAGCAATGGTGACGAAACAATTGGTGGAAAACATCCTGAAGACGAAAATGGAAGATATACCGGAAGAAGTTAAAATCCATGGCAAAAAAAGTTTATACAATTGGATGGGCGTGGCAATCGGTGCTGCCCATCACCCATCGGTTGATATGGTGCTCGGCTTGAAAGAGGATATCCAGTCGGCGGAACAAGTCTCGATTTTCGGCCGCACGGAAAAAACCGATGTGCTGCTGGCCAGCCTGATCAATGGCATGTCTTCCCATATTTTTGATTACGACGATACGCATCTCGATACGATCCACCACCCAAGCGGACCGGTGGCGCCTGTCGTCTTGGCGCTTGCTGAAAAAATGGACCTGTCCGGCGAGCAGGTGCTGCAGGCATTCATCTTGGGCTGCGAAGCGGAATTGCGCATCGCTAACGCCGTGTACCCGAGCCATTATCATCTGGGCTACCACATCACCAGTTCGACTGGCGTCTTTGGTGCTGCAGCTGCCGCGGGCATTTTGCTTGAGCTGGATGCTGAACAGATGGCTTGGGCACTTGGCATCGCCGGCACTCAATCATTTGGTTTGCGCGAGATGTTCGGTACCATGACAAAGCCGTTCCATCCCGGCAAGGCAGCGCAGAATGGTCTGATGGCGGCATTGCTCGCCAAGAAGAACTTCACCAGCTCTACAGAGGTGCTGGAAGCGAAACGCGGTTTTGCCAACGTCTTGGCGCCGGAGCATGATTTATCGAAAGTGAATGTGGCATGGGGCAACGAATGGGAATTGCTGAAAAATGCGTTCAAGCCGTATGCGTGCGGCATCGTGCTCCATCCTTCGATCGATGCCTGCATCGCACTCGGCAAACAAGTGAAAGCGGAAGAGGTCGAGCGCATCGAGCTGACCGTCAATCCTTACGTCTTGGAGCTGACGGGCAAACCGACGCCGCCGACAGGGCTCGCCGGCAAGTTCAGCATTTACCACACCGCCGCTGTCGCATTTTTGGAAGGCGATGCAGGGGAAGCACAATATTCGGACGCCAGCGTCCACAATCCGGAAGTCGTGGCATTCCGCAGCAAAATCCAGCCGCAGGTTGATACCGCTGTAAAAGAAGAGGAAGTGCGTGCAATCGCGTACCTGAAGGACGGCAGCACAATCGAGCATACCGTGAAAAACGCCACGGGCAGCATCGAAAACCCGATGGACGACAGTGCATTGGAGCGCAAATTCAATCGGTTGGTGCACGACATCATTGGTGAAGAAGCGGAGAAAGCGCTGCGGAAAGCGATGTACAAATTGGACGAACTGGAGAATCTGGAAGGCTTGATCGCATTGACGAAAGGGAAAACGGAAAAAATA
>DATISS010000160.1:0-37898 GCA_035468565.1 Planococcus sp. (in: firmicutes) | reverse complement strand
TCATCGTCCTTCCCAAAAAGGAGCCAAATGGGAATATCGGTTAAACTCGAATAACTTCTTACTTTTTTTAAAAAAATCCGCAAAAGTATGTGAAATACTTTTGCGGATTCCTTATCATCATATGGACCAGCTGATTTTCATCAGCCTTTTCACTAGATATCAATTATACCTTCAACGCCAATACATGGTTCTTCAAATAATGATAGACCCCATCATCGTCACATGTGAATTCCGTCACTTCATCGACCACTGCCTTGATGTGATCCTGGGCATTTTTCATAGCGACCGAGCGGGTAACAAACTCGAACATCTTCAAGTCGTTGTCGCTGTCGCCGATGGCCAATGTGTCGCAGCCTGCTAAGCCGAAGCGTTCGAGCATCTGCTCGATGCCCGAAGCTTTGCTGACATTTGCAACCATCACTTCTGCGTTATGCGGAGAAGACGGCGTCATGGTAAAGTCCATTTCCTGCTGCAAGTCCGCAAGCACGACTTTCCAATTCTCGATTTCTTCCATCGTTCTCGCAAAAAAATAAAACTTGGAGAAATGGCTGCCGACGATTGTTTCAGTCCACGCAATTTCTTCCGCAAGCGCTTTTTGGCGCGAAATCCATTCGTTGATCTGCACGGAATCCGGTTTCGGTTCGCGGATGGCCGCTTCTACATAATCCCGGTCCTCCTGGAGGACGATCCGCGGCTCGCCGTATGGGAAAAGCTCGTAATAGATACCATGCTCACGCGCTTTTCCAATAACCGCTTCCACCAATTCCAGCGATAAAGAATGCTCGAATACTGTCTCCTCGCCAATATAGCCGGACATACCGTTCGCCGTGATGATGCCGTCTACCGCAAAGCCTGTCGGCAACATTTCTTTCAATTCAGCTGCCGATCTCCCGGTCGCTACAAAAACAAAAACGCCTTCGCTGCGCAACTCATCTATAATTTCTTTCGTGTGGATGCTCACTTGGTTGTGGTGATTCAGGATGGTTCCATCCATATCCAAAAATACCGCTTTCGGTTTTACTGACACGTTGTTGCCTCCTCGTTATACAAATAGAAACTATTAGGCCAGTATACGCCTGAAATTTTTCAAACTCAATAAATGCAGCCCAAGTTTACAAAAGTTTAACCCTCTCCCAAGCATCTTAATCGCTATTGCAATATGGCATTAAATGATAGAATGATGCTAATCGAAAAAGTTTTATGGACGTTTTAGTTTTTTAAATATAAGTCTCGATATTCCGCAAAACAGCTCGCTTGCCGCGGGCGAGCGCCAAGCCTCCTCAGCCCGCTAACGCGTGCTTGCGGGGTCTCGGCTGTCTCGCTATCCCGCGGGCGTCTTCGCTGTTTTGCTCAATATCTTGTCATCAGCAAGAAAGTGCAGGTTTTGGATCTTTCATCTTTTAAAATAAAAAATCTGTTACAGAGCAATGTTGATTTTCTTATTTAACTAACAGGCAGGTTAACTGCAATAGAAGAGTGAAATTTAGATTAGTGTTCTTTTTTGGCAGGAGGAGAAATTTTGTTTGATAAATTTAGAAAAGTCTTTAAGAAAGATCTACCAGAAGAAAAAAATGATCAGTATGTTTTCATTCCAGAAACTGAAATAAACGAAGAGTTAAAAAGAAATATAGTTGAACTAGAGAGGTTAGCTGACCAATTGGCTAAAATTCTTCAAATCAAATATACGAAGGAATTTGAAAATCAAGCAAAGTTAAACCTAAGGATTTGGGTGTGTAGGGACATCGACGGAGATAAAGAAGAAGACTTAACTTCGGAACGTTGTTTAGAAAAAGAGTATCGATCTCAAATAGCAATAGATTATGATGGGCCAAAATACGATGATGATTTTTACGCTAGTACATTTGGGCTGTGGTATTACTTTGGAGGATATTTTAAAGGTTCGGGAACATTATATGATTTATCCAAAAATGATTTAGAAGCTGACATTGAAGAATCCTTAAAAAGTTTACTTAAAGAATAATATTAACTATTTCTATTCAACTAATAGAAACATTAGATTAACAAGAAAATAAACAGCAATATTTAAGAGAGCCACAATAAAAGAAATGATTCTCTATTAAGATATACCTTTGAATGGAGCGGAGGCGGCGACTCCTGCGGGATTAGTGGGACAATGGAGACCCTGGAAGTACGCGCAAGCGGACTGAGGAGGCTCCATTGCCCACCCTGCGGAAAGCGTCCGCCAGAGCGCAATGAAAAGAGTTACACGAAGCCAGGCGGCGGATGGAGGTTGAAATGGAACAGATTTTAATTATCGAAAAAGTATTGAATAATAATGTCGTCATCGCCCGCCACGACACTTACAAAGAAGTCGTGCTGATCGGCAACGGGCTTGGCTTTAACCGGAAAAAAGGCGACACCATCCCTTTCGACAACGCCGACAAAACCTTTTTGCTGAAAGACGAAAAAGAGATGGAGCAATACGTCAACTTGCTGCCCCATATCGAGGAGAACCTTCTCGGCTTCATCCATGAATTGCTGCTGTTTATCGAAGAAGGCATGGGCAAGGAATTGAACGAGCATATCCACGTCGCTTTGACGGATCACCTGGCGTTCGCCATCAGCCGGGCACAAAAAGACATACAGTTCTCGAACCCTTTCCTTTACGAAATCGAGGCGTTGTACCCGAAAGAATACCGGGTCGCCAAAGACGTAGTAAAAAAGGTCGAATCCCATATCGGCATCGTTTTTCCTGAAGGGGAAATCGGCTTTATCGCGCTTCATATCCATAGCGCGGTGACCGATAAATCGTTGCGTGACATCAATCGCTATAATGCGCTCATCTCACAGCTGGTGGAGATCATCGAAGCGAATTTGTCGATTCAGCTGCAGAGAGACGACGTCGATTACCACCGGTTGATCCAGCATCTGCACCGCGCAATTGACCGTGCCCATAAAGGGAATTCCATCGCCGAAGAACGCAAACTCGAAGAATTGTTGAAAAAAGAATATCCGGTGTGCTATAATCTTGCGTGGAAGCTGATTAAAGTGATGCAAAACCAATTGAACAAGCCTGTCGATGAAGCTGAAGTGCTTTATTTGACGATTCACCTTCAACGCTTGCTCAATAATTAAATAAGCTAAACATACGTGTTACTGATACGATCAGGCATGAGTATGAAAAGATTTAAAGATTAATCCAAAGGGGAATTCCATCCTTTTTTAATCGCGTCTTTTCTGCTCATGCCTTTTCTTTTGTCAGCATCATTCACTTTGGCCGCATCTAAGATAGCTCATTTTATCAATAAGGAGGAATTTTTATGTCAGTTAAATCTGCAAAACCTGCAAAACCTGTAAAGTCCCGTAATCTCTTCGGCCTCATGCAGCAAGTCGGTAAAGCATTGATGCTGCCGGTCGCTCTTTTGCCAGCCGCAGGTATCCTGCTTGCATTCGGCACAAGTTTCGCACAAGATACTTTTTTGGAAGCGGTGCCATTATTCGGTGCTGACTGGATTCAAAAATTATTATTCGTCATGGCGGAAGCCGGCGGCATTGTATTCGCTAACTTGCCATTGCTGTTCGCTGTCGGCGTCGCCATCGGACTCTCCAAAGGCGACGGTGTCGCGGGACTTGCGGCCATCATCGGCTATTTGATCATGAATGTCACGATGAAGGCATTCGGCAATATCACCCCTGAAATGACGACAGATCCCAAGTATGCGGAAGTGTTGGGCATCCCGACACTTCAGACAGGCGTCTTCGGCGGTATCATCGTCGGTGTCATGGCAGCATTTCTATATAATCGGTACTATAATATCCATTTGCCGCAGTTTCTTGGCTTTTTTGCCGGCAAACGCTTTGTACCGATCATTACTGCTTTCTCGGCCGTCTTCCTAGGCATCGTGATGTTCCTGGTTTGGCCATTCGCCCAAAACGGCTTGAATGTGCTTTCCCATTTCATGCTTGAAACGAACCGCACGCTTGCGGCTTTTGTTTTCGGGACAATCGAACGTTCATTGATCCCATTCGGTCTTCACCACATTTTCTATTCACCGTTTTGGTTTGAATTCGGTTCTTATACAAACGCGGCGGGTGAAATCATTCGCGGCGACCAGCGCATTTTCTTCGCTCAGCTGCAAGACGGCGTCGACTTTACTGCCGGTACCTTCATGACAGGGAAATTCCCGTTCATGATGTTCGGTCTTCCCGCTGCAGCATTGGCGATTTACCATACAGCGCGCCCTGAGAAAAAGAAAATTGTCGGCGGCATCATGGCGTCCGGCGCATTGACTTCATTCCTGACGGGTATTACTGAACCGCTTGAATTCTCGTTCTTGTTCGTTGCACCTATCCTGTTCGGTATCCATGCAGTTTTTGCGGGACTGTCGTTCATGACGATGCACCTGCTCGATGTCAAGATCGGCATGACCTTCTCAGGCGGCTTGATCGACTTCCTGCTCTTCGGCGTTATGCCGGGCAGAACGGAATGGTTCTGGGTCATCGTCGTCGGACTGGTATTCTCGGTCATCTATTACTTCGGTTTCCGGTTCGCCATCCAGAAGTTCAACTTGATGACCCCTGGACGTGAAGCGGATGAAGAAGGCGATGATGTTGATGAAGAAATCAGCGACTTGCCTTATGAAATCCTTGGAGCTATGGGCGGCAAAGAGAATATCACGAATCTTGATGCTTGTATCACACGCCTGCGTGTCACCGTTGCAGATAAAAACAACGTGGATAAAGCACGCTTGAAAAAACTTGGCGCTTCCGGCGTCATGGAAGTCGGCAATAACATCCAGGCCATCTTCGGGCCGGTGTCGGATAACCTGCGCGGTCAGATGCAGGACATCATGGACGGCAAAGCGCCTCGAGCGAAAAAAGCTCCTGCAGCAAGCGCTGAAGAAGCAGCGGTCAACATGGCTGCATTCGAGTTCAGCAGCCCGATGACCGGTGATATTTTACCGATCAGCGAAGTTCCTGACCAAGTGTTCTCAGGCAAAATGGTCGGCGACGGTTTTGCGATACGCCCGACAGACGGCAAAGTGGTTTCCCCGGTCAACGGCAAAGTCGTTACGGTGTTCCCTACGAAGCACGCAATCGGCATCGTAGCTGACAATGGCACAGAGATTCTGATCCACATCGGAATTGACACGGTCCACCTGAAAGGTGAAGGATTCACGTCGAAGATTGAGCAAGGTGACCTTGTCGAACAAGGCCAATTGCTGATGGAAGTGGATTTGGATTATGTCGAAAAGAATGCTCCTTCGATTATTACGCCAGTCGTCTTCACGAACCTGGAAGAAGGACAATCAATTTCCGTCCAAACAACCGGACCTGTAAAAGCGAATGACAAAAACATCGTTGCTATCAATGAAAGCGACGCTGCATCAAACTAATAGATTGCGAAATATGTTGAATATAAAAACTCACTTTTTACACCGCTTCGGCCGCTTTGGGCATGGCTCTCGCCATAAGCCGAGAAGAACACTCGTCTCATGGCTTCGCCTAGCCCCTTGACGCGCCTTCGCCGGATAAGCACTTTAGATATAGAAGCATATTAGATACGGAGCAAAAATGCCGAGTCGCCTGCGGGAAAAGCGAGGCAGCCGAGACCCCGGTAGCGGGCTGAGGAGGCTTGGCGCTCGCCCGAGGCAGTTTTGCGGAGTATCAATACGAGAAATTTTAGCTCAACTTATATAATAAACAATAGAAAAGCCAATGCAGCTGCGAGTTGAATCCGCAGCCGCATTGGCTTTTTTTATTTTATTCAGAGGGCGAGGATTTTGACGGTGATCCGGGAAATTTCATGGGTATTGACTGCAGATTCCCGCTGTTTGCCGGCCGCGCAATCGATGAATTCCTTCAGCTCGTAGTACATCGTGTCAAAATCGTGTTCCACAGACAAGTCTTCGGTGCTGCCGTCGCGGTATTTGATCGTTGCAATCTTCGGGTCGCTGATGCGGTCGATTTCGATAACGCCGAGTTCCCCTTGGATTTCGCTTGGCAGGTACGAGTCCGATATTTTCGAGTACATCGCCACTGCCTCAAAACCCTCGTAATTAAGGATCATGCTCCCCTGCCCTTCGGCTCCGGTCGATAACAGGTGCGTATTTTTCAATACTGCCTGCGGCTCGCCGGCGAGGTGGACAATCGGTGCGATGCAATAGACGCCCAGATCGGTTTTGGCGCCGTTGCCAAGCTCCGGTTTAAAAGCATTCTCGATAATGCCTTCTTTGTATTTATCGTAGCGCGATGAATATTGGTTGTAGTGGAATACAAAACGGCGCAGCGGTCCGATTTTATCCAGATTCTTTTTTACATTGAGGAAAGTCGGTGTCACCGTTGACTTCATCGCTTCCATGAACGTCACGCCATGCTTGCGCGAGGCTTCGATGATGTGGTCGAATTCCTCGGCAGATGTGGCGGCAGGCTTTTCACAAAGAACGTGAATGCCATGTTTCATTGCAAGTACGCTTTGTTCCACGTGAAACGTGTTTGGCGATGCGATGTAGACCGCATCAATCATGCCACTCTTGAACATCTCAGCCAAATCCGTAAAGACATGCTCCACGCCGTATTTGTCGGCAAACGCTCTGCCTGTCTCATCCGCTCTGGAATAGATGGCGCCGATGCTGAACTCCGGCAAATCTCTCGCGGCTTTGATCATCCGGTCGGTAATCCAATTTGTTCCGATAATGCCAAATCTCATATACAATCTCCTTTTCTGTACATAATGCTGTTCTTTTTTAAAATAAACTGAAACTTCCCCCATGGCCAGCCGTAAATAAAGCCGAAACGCCCTTTTCCAACAAATATAAATTGCTGAAGGAGTGATTTTCATGATGTGGTTTTTCGTACCGCTCGTATCGATTATCGGCTTTGCAGCGTTTCTCGATTGGCAAAAAAACAAGGCAGTAACTTCTTCCAACCGGCCCAATCATCCGGACAACAGTTCAGGAGGCTCCGCCCATTATTACAGCGGCGAATCCTCTTCTTCAGATGGAGGCAGTGATGGCGGCGGGGGCGGGGGTGATTGCTGAATTAGCCGCGATTCTTCTTCTATAGAAAGAATTTGGTGAAGAAAGTCGTGCCTTTCGGACCCGTCTTGATTTCGATTTTGGCATTGTGGCGGGCGGCGATGGCGTAGCAGATGCCCATCCCCAGTCCCGTTCCATTGTCTTTCGTCGTGAAGAACGGCGTTCCAATTTTCTCCATAACCTTCGGCAGAATCCCTTCCCCTTGATCTTTTATAGCAAGCACGACACAATTTTCGTCCGCCCGGTAGTAAGTGCTGATATAAAGCAATCCTTCCGCCTCCATCGCTTCAAGGCCATTGCGGTAAATATTGATGATCAATTGCCGGATTTCGTTATGGTTCAGCAACAACTCAGGGATTTCCTCGGTCTCTATTTCAATTTCTTTGTTTTGGCTATACGTATCAATTTTGATCAACGGAGAAATGCCTTCGATGATCGAATTCAGATTCGACATCTGCAGATCGGATGTCCGCGTATTCCCCACCGACAGGAATTCTGTAATAATGGTGTTAGCACGGTCCAATTCCTCGATCATCAGATTGAAATGCCCCGCGTGCTCCTGCAGCCCCTCTTCCTGCTGCAGCAATTGAAGAAAGCCCCGCACGGTCGTCATCGGATTGCGGACTTCATGGCTGATGCCCGCTGCCATCTGGCCAATCAGGTCCAAATTGGCAAGCCGCTTCAATTCCTTCTCGTACTTCCTCTTTTCCGTGACATCCTTCAGCATGCAGCAAATGCCCTCATCGTACGGATACGCCACTGCCTCAAAACAATAATTCTCCAACGAATCGATTTCGAAATGTACCGGCACCCGGTCATCCATCGCGTTGTGGAATTCTTTATACACCGCTGTTTCCACAGCGCCTGGATATACTTCCCATAAATTCTTGCCCATCACTTCTTCCGCCGTTTTGTTATGCGGCAGGAATTGATGTTTATTGATATATATAAACTCCCATTCCTTGTTCAACGCGAAAAAACCGTCCGTGATGCTTTCAATGACGCTCGCCACTTTTTCATTGGCGGTTGCAAGCTCGCTCGTGCGCTCTTCGACCATGTGCTCAAGCTGGCCCATATGCAATAAATTCGAGAAAGTCGGAGCCGTCGTGTCGACGATCGACTGCGCCGTCTGAACCCGGGAATCCCCGTAGTCTGCTTCGGCCACCGCAATGACCCCTAAAGCTTCTCCCATAGAGACAAGCGGAATCATCAGGAGCCCTTTTTGGCTTTCGCCTGGAATCAGCATGACGGTTTTTGACGCAATCGCTTCCCGCACCAACTCTTCATAGCTCCGGGAAGGATCAGCGCCAGCGAGCATCTCGACCCATTCCGCTTCCGTCCAATCGCAGGCTGAGTTTGTCTTAGTGAGCCTCACTGTCTTCTTCTCCACCGGCTCCAGCAGATGGGCGATGATTTTTTCGCTGCCTAGGATTTTTGCCAAGTAGTAAAAGCATTTGTCTAAGCATTGCTGGATCGATGAGCACATCGACAGCTCACGTGTCACATTTAGCAGGAGCTGGTTTTCAGCAATCAGCTCTTCTTTTCGTCTGATGATTTTCGCATTCTGGATGGCGACCGCCGCCATATTGACATAAGCTTCCACACTTTGAATTTCCGATTCCGTCAAATCCATCGGCTTGCCAAAATCGAATAAGAAAACCAGGCCGAACAACTCCTGCTCGAATGATATGGGCAACGCCAGCAACGATTTCACTTCGAAAGCCTGGACCGGGGAACGGTCTGGCCGATTGTCTTTTGAGGTATCCGGAATGTATATGGTTTTCCGCGTTTCAATCACTTCTTTGGCCAGCAGGTCTGTGGCTGGGTCGATTACCTGCGTTTCGAGCTTCTGCCCGTTAATCACTTCCGGTTTTCCCGCAAACGCGCGGAATGTGCCGTCATTTTGGGCCATGAAGATACCCACTGAACTGCATTGCATAATCTCTTCTGAGATCGCCTGTGTGACATGCTGCAGCACCTCACGCAGTTCCAGCTTCGTATTGATGATCTTCGTTATATTTGCAAGTCTGGAATATCGGGTCTGTTCCGCTAACATATATATGGTCTCCCATCACAGGCATAATTCGTTTCAACGCCTTTCTGCTATTTTATCCCTTTTTGCTAATAACTGCTAGAAAAGGTGGGTGATTAAAGCCGATTTTCTATACTTCTCCTACATGACGGCACGCGGCAGATTGATTTATTCGTATTCAAATCCAGTTTCGGCTAGTAGAATAACATTGAAGGATGTGGCGAAAGCATGCATACAATCGAAATTGGCAGAAAGATGGCATGTGCCTCAAGGGAGCCTTTACTGAAAAGTACGGATCAGGGAGGAGTTCAATGCCTCTATCACGGTTTAAATTAAGTACGATCATCATATTTTTTGTTTGCCTGGTGGTTTTAACGTCTCTGATCATCACGAATTTACTGGTGGTGAATTCAACCAGCGACGGTATCGAGCAGCAATTAGAAGAAAAAGCGGCTACGATTTCAAGGGTCGTTGCAGAATCTCAAGTGGTCCGGGATGGGCTGCAGGACGAAGACATGGAAAGAGCGATCCAAGACTACGCCAATACCATCCAGCAAGCGGCAGATGTGCTGTTCGTTGTCGTCCTGGATATGGAAGGCATCCGTAAGTCGCATCCCGAACCCGGGCAGATCGGCGCCCCTTTTGTCGGCGGCGATGAACAGCGCGTCTTGCAAGGCGAGGCCTATATTTCAAGGTCCGAGGGGACGCTCGGGAAATCCGCGCGCGCATTTACGCCGGTGATGAACAGCGAAAACGTGCAGATCGGCGCCGTATCCGTCGGCATCTCGCTGCAGGAAGTCGAGGCATCCATCCAGCAAAGCAGAAGCAAAATCCTGACAGGTTCCATCATCGGCTTATTGGTCGGCGTGCTTGGCGCATTCTGGCTCGCGCGCTTTATCAAAAAGAATCTTTTCGGCCTGGAGCCCCACGCCATCGCGCGCATCCACGAAGAACGGAACCAGATGCTCCACTCTGTATATGAAGGGATCATCGCAATTGATAAGGAATCTAAAATCGTACTGGTCAACAAGTCAGCCAGACGGATTTTCAAGAAAGCGGGCCTGATGGGCCAGGAGCCGATCGGCATGCAGGTAAACGATTTCCTGCCGGGCGCGATGATGGACAGACTGTTGGTGGACAAGCAGCCCATTTTAGATGCGGAACAGGACTTTAACGGCATCTCCATTATTTCGAATCGGATTCCGCTTATCGTCAACGACCAAGTAATCGGGGCCATTGCGACTTTCCGCGATAAGACAGAAGTCAATGAGCTCGCTGAACAGCTGACCGGCGTGAAGATGTACGCCGAAACGCTGCGGGCGCAGTCCCACGAATTCATGAACAAGCTCCATGTCCTGCTTGGCATGATCAAAATGGGGGAATACGACCAAGTGGCGCGCTTTATCGCCGACTTAGCGGACCACCAAGTCTACGAGGTCGGAAATGTGGCGCGCCATATCAAAGATCCGGTATTCGCCGGATTCATCATCGGCAAAATCAGCTACGCCAGAGAATCCCATGTCAATCTGGTCGTCAGCTGTGAGACGGAAATACCGAAACCCGCGGATTCCGCTGTAACGCATGAACTGATCACGATTCTCGGCAATGTCATTGATAACGCGATCGACAATGTTATGGGCAGTGAACAAAGTCAAATCTCTGCTGAGTTTTCCTATATTGATGACTTGCTGGCGATGACCGTCACGGACAATGGCAGCGGCATCCCGGAAGGCATGCTCGAAACTGTATTCGACAAAGGCGTTTCTTCCAAGCAAGGGCAGCACCGGGGCTTCGGCCTTTACTTGGCAAAAACCAGCGCCGACAAGCTTGGTGGCTCGATCGAAGTGGCGTCAGCGATCGGAAAAGGCACGGCTTTTACAATAATAATCCCCTTTGAAACAGGAAGTGATGATAATGATTAATGTGATGATTGTGGAAGACGATCCGATGATTGCGGCACTCAATCGGCAATATACCCAACAGCTCGACGGCTTCCGGGTGGCCGGCATTGCAGCGAACACACAGCAGGCCGCCGAACTATTGGCCCAGCAGAAAATCCAGCTGATCCTGCTGGATATCCACATGCCAGGCTTGAATGGCCTGGATTTTCTGCGATGGGTGCGCGAAGAGAATTTGGAGCTCGATGTCATCTTGATCACCGCGGCTTCTGACATTCAGCCTATCCAGCAGGCTTTGAGGCTCGGCGCTGTCGATTACCTCATCAAGCCTTTTGAATTCAGCCGCTTTCAAGAAGCACTGGAGCAATACAGCAAGCACCACCACCGCCTGGAAGACAAAAACAACGTCAATCAGCAGGAACTGGACCGCATGCTCCGTAAAAAGAGCCCTGCCGCTGCCGCACGTTCCGTTTATCCAAAATTGCCGAAAGGGTTGACGAAAACCACGCTCCAGACGATCAACGAAAAAATCCTTGCCAGTGGCACCGAGGCTTTTTCCACAGAAGAAATAGCGGAAGCCAGCCGCATTTCGCGAGTATCGGTCAGAAAGTACTTGAAATTTTTGACGGAAATCGCTTATCTCGAAGAAACACTCGTTTACGGCGTCGGAAGGCCGATTTACCATTATCGCCTGCAGACCGCCCATCAAAGCCACATAAATACTTTCCTCTGAAGCAGCCTCCCCGGCTGCTTTTTTTAATTACAATAAAACCAATACTTCCATAACCCAAATGCTGCCGATAAGTTTTCTATACTAATATCAGAAAGTTGAAAGCGTTTACTTTTTTAAAATTACAGTTGAACGAATTAAAAACCGGACGGAGGGATCGACGATGGACGACAAGAAACGAACACTAGCGGCAGGAATGCCAATGAAAAAAACCATGCGGACATTTTCCATATTCAATATCCCGATCTTATGGTTCGGCATTTTTGCCATTATCGCGATCTTTGCGATGTACACGGATAATTTACCGGCTGGCATGATCGGCGGATTGCTGATCATGATGGTCCTTGGCGAGCTGCTTGGCTGGCTTGGCGACCACACGCCGGTTGTCCGGACGTTCTTGGGCGGCGGAGCGATTATGGCAATTTTCGGATCGGCCTATATGGTTTACAGCGGCCTTATGCCTGACACTACTGTAACCCTTATTTCCGGCTTTATGCAGGACAGCGATTTCCTGAACTTTTATATCGCCGCGTTGATCACCGGCAGCATACTCGGCATGGAATCCAAAATCCTGGTGAAAGCCGGATTGCGCTATGCTTTACCGTTGCTCGCGGCTGTCATCGGCGCTGTATTGTTCGCAGCCTTCGCCGGCATGTTGCTCGGCTTCAGCCTGCAGGATGCCGTTCTCGTTATCGCAATGCCGATCATGGGCGGCGGAATGGGTGCTGGTGCTGTTCCAATGTCGCAAGTGTATTCGGAAATGCTCGGGAACGAACCCGGCTATTACTTGTCGATTCTCGTGCCTGCATTGGCACTGGGCAACGTATTTGCGATTATTCTTGCAAGCGTGTTGAATATTGTCGGCAATAAATTCCCTTCTTTAACTGGAAACGGCCAATTGATCAGAGGTTTCCATTACGAGAAAAAGGAAGCGCCTGAATATGATTTATCCAAAATGGGAATTGGCGTCATTGCTGCTATCACATTTTACGTCTTAGGCAATTTGCTGGGGGATTTTATACCCCTTCACCCTTACGCCATCATGATCATCCTGGTTGCAGGCTTTAAAGTGGCCAATTTGATGCCTGACATCATCGTAGAGGGCGCGAGCCAATGGTACGAATTCGTTGCCAGAAGCTGGACCTACGCGCTGCTAATCGGCATAGGAGTGGCTTACACGGACTTGGCTGCAGTGCTGAATGCATTGAGCGTCCAATATGTATTGATCGTCCTTGCAGTAATTTTGGGAGCTGTCGCTGGTGCGGGCATCATCGGCAAGTTCATGGGCTTTTATCCGATCGAAGCCGCCATCACGGCCGGTCTTTGCATGGCGAATATGGGCGGGACCGGCGATGTTGCTGTGTTATCCGCTGCCAAAAGAATGGAATTGATGCCATTCGCACAGATTTCATCCCGCCTTGGCGGCGCATTGATCTTGCTGCTCGCAAGCTTGTTTATCCCGTTTTTCATCTGAAGCTGAACACGGATAGAAAACTATAGAAGTAATGGTTTATACAACGCTCCGGACGCTTTGGGCAGAGCAAAGACACTAGCTTCGTAACTTGAAAGTGCGTTGCTCCTACGCAAGCTCGTCGCAAGGAACGCGGGCTGCGGTCAAAATTTACAGGCTTTCGCAAGTAAGTGATCGTTTGCCGCAAGTAAAAATGGATGCTGCAAGTAAAAAGCGGGTTTCCGCAAGTAAGCAAGCATTTTCTGCAAGTAACGCATAGGTTTCCGCAAGTAAACATAGAATGCTGCAAGTAAACTCGGCAGGATGCAAGTGAATCTTCCTTCAAGCGTGAAACCAGATCGTCGAGACCGCGGCATCAAAACATGTACGCCCGATTGTGTGCTTCGGCGCAATATCGAAAATTTAAGATTATTGTTTCAACTTATATAAAACACAAAAAAAGCCAGGATCTACAGCAATTATGCTGCGGATCCTGGCTTTTTTTGATTCAGAAAATAGAAAAAGCACCTTACCCGGAGGTAAGGTGCTGCTTTACGGCGTCCAAATCACGGTTCACAACGTGTTCCTTAAAGGAGTATTTGTCCGTCTTACGTAAACGAGCTCATCGCGTCTTTAACAATAAGCCATGGCGGCGGATGTGTCAATAAATTTCGCCTCCTCTTGCCTGGCATTTCATGCTTCTGCCCTTCCAGATAAAACTGACCCCTAAACTTTATACCAAATTGATACTTTCCACTAAGCCAGTCCTCTGCTAATGTTATCAGTAAATTTAAAAAGGGAAGCAGCGGAACAGCCCGCGTCACGCGGCTCTCTCAGCTTTCTAAGAAAAGGAAGGTTAGCTATGCAAAAAACAGCTCCTGCAGCGTCTTACTCCAATAAGCGCACATTCAATCTTATTTTGACTTCGATGTCCATCGCACTCGTCTTTGTTGCCACATTGTTATTGAACATCAAATTGCCGATTACGGCAAATGGCGGATTGGTCCACCTCGGAACAGCCATGCTCTTTATCATCGCCATCGTTTTCGGCCCTAAAAAAGCGGCTATTGCTGGCGCAGTCGGCATGGGATTATTCGATTTGGTATCCGGCTGGACACTATGGGCGCCGATCACCATCCTAGCGCGTGGCCTGCAAGGCTACCTGGTCGGGAAAATCGCCTGGTCGAAGGGCCGCGACGGAAACAGCGTCGGCTACAACATCCTGGCGGCTATCGTCTCGATTCCGTTCATGCTGGCCATCTATTACATCGGCGAAGCAATCATCTTCGGCAGCTTCATTGTGCCGGCAGCGTCGATTCCGGGCAATATCGTTCAAAACGTCGTCGGCCTTTTAGTTGCCATCCCTGTGGCAATTGCATTGAAAAAAACACCGTTCTTCAAATAAAACATGGATCGTTTCCCATAGTAAAAGAACCTCCAAGCCGCGAGCGGCTTGGAGGTTCTTTGTGTTTTTTGCATTAAGCTTTTTCGTTAACCAATGTCGCTTGTGCGCCGGAAACTGGAGACGCAGCCACGTTTGTTTCGTTCAAGCCCAGCGATTTTGCTGTAGCTGCGTGGATTTCTTCAAACAGCGCCGGGTTTTCAGCAAGCGCTGTACCGTATGATGGAATCATTTCTTTAATCTTCGGTTCCCATTCCTGCTTGTGTTCAGGAAAGCATTTGTCGAAGATCTCAAGCATTGCGTGAACAGCAGTCGAAGCACCTGGAGAAGCCCCAAGCAATGCAGCGATCGAGCCGTCAGCAGCGCTCACGATTTCGGTGCCGAATTGCAATGTGCCTTTGCCGCCCGCGTCTGTATCTTTGATGACCTGAACACGCTGGCCAGCCACTACGACATCCCAGTCCTCAAGTTTAGCGGTCGGAATGAATTCACGCAGTTCTTCGACGCGTTTTTCGTTCGACAGCATGACTTGCTGGACGAGGTATTTCGTCAATGACATCTCTTTCGCCCCTGCAGCAAGCATCGTGAAGACGTTATTCGGTTTTACGGATCCGATCAAGTCCATGTTCGAGCCTGTTTTCAGGAACTTCGGTGAGAAGCCGGCAAATGGTCCGAACAGCAAGGATTTTTTATTGTCGATAAAGCGCGTGTCCAAATGCGGCACGGACATCGGCGGTGCGCCGACTTTCGCTTTGCCGTAGACTTTCGCGTGATGCTGTTCGACGATTTCCGGATTTGTACAGACCAGGAACATTCCGCTGACCGGGAATCCGCCGATATGGCGGGATTCCGGAATACCGGTTTTTTGCAGCAACGGCAAGCTTCCGCCGCCGCCGCCGATAAAAATGAATTTCGCTGTATGGTACTCGATTTTATTGTCGGCGAGGTTCTGGACTTTGACTTCCCAAAGGCCTTCGCTCGTGCGTTTGATGTCTTTGACGCTATGCTTGTAATTGATTTCGACATTTTTTTGCTGCAGGTGGTCAAACAGCATTTCCGTCAGCGCGCCGAAGTTGACGTCTGTTCCGGAGTCGATTTTGGTTGCCGCAATCGGTTCGTTCGACGTGCGGCCTTCCATGATCAACGGAATCCATTGCTTCAGCTTTTCAGGGTCGGCGGAGTATTCCATGCCTTTGAACAGCGGATTCGTGGATAGCGCTTCAAAACGCTTCTCCAAAAAACGCACATCTTTTTCGCCCTGCACCATGCTCATATGCGGAATCGGCATGATGAAGTCCTGCGGGTTGCTGATCCGCTTATTGTTCACCAAGTAAGACCAGAACTGTCTAGAAAGCTGGAATTGTTCGTTGATTTTGATCGCTTTGCTGATTTCTACAGAGCCATCAGGTTTTTCGGGTGTATAGTTAAGCTCGCACAGTGCCGCATGCCCCGTACCCGCATTATTCCACTCGTTGGAGCTTTCCGCCCCCGCTTTTTCGAGCTTCTCAAACACTTTGATTTCCCATTCCGGTGCCACTTCTTTGAGCATTGCACCCAAAGTTGCGCTCATGACTCCCGCACCAATTAAGATAACATCTGTTTTTTCATGTCGGTTGCTCATTATACCCTTCCTTATCCCGTATATTTGCATATCAAGTTGCACGTCTGTACAGCTCTTCTGCCTTTGTTATAAGTTTATCATAATCCATATTGGCTATTTAAATTAAATATCTGCTACCAACTCCCAATTATAAACTATTTAAAGCGCGTTATAAAGTGGAAAGCTTTATCGCGGATGCCTCCAGGGCCGTCCGCAAAACCGTTTGAAGGCTTCTGCTGCATGCTAAAAATCCATATGCAGGAATAAACCTCCTGGCCATCGAATGGATATGCAGAAGAATTTTGTTTTATCTTAACGATGAAATGGAGGCAATATCATGCAATTGGGCGCTTTTTCAGTCAGTCTGAACGTCAGCGACATCCACGCCTCGAAAGATTTCTACGAAAAGCTCGGATTCGAAACTTTCGGCGGCGATATCGACCAAAACTGGCTCATCATGAAAAACGGCACGACGATCATCGGCTTGTTCCAGGGCATGTTTGAAAAGAACATCCTGACATTCAATCCGGGATGGGATGAAAATGCGCAAAACTTGGAGGATTTTTCGGATATCCGCGAGCTCCAGAAAACACTGAAAGCCGGCGGCGTAAAGTTTCTCAGCGAAGCGGATGAAACGGGCAAAGGCCCTGCCAGCTTCACTGTCGAAGACCCGGACGGCAACCCCATCCTGCTCGACCAGCACCGTTAATACCGATTAAAAAAGGAAGATTCTTATGCCGCGCATAAGAATCTTCCTTTTCTATTTTCAGCTTATGAATTGCGCACCCACGCAGCAATGCCTTCGATATCTAGCGGAGTGGTCCTGCAGCAGCCGCCGATCACTGTCGCCCCCGCTTTATGCCACACTTGGCTATCGGAGCTGTAGCGCTGTTCAAGCGCCTTTCCGTCCCACGTCTTGCTAGCAGCATCGTACGCTTCACCGGAATTCGGATAGACGATAATCGGTTTCGCGGTTTCCTGTGCGATTTCCCGTATCAGTGACTCGATAAAAGCGGGAGCGGTGCAATTGATGCCGATTGCCGCCACCTGCTCCTGGCCATCCAAGTATTTGGCACAATTCGCAGCCTTTTCCCCGTTGCTGATATGGAGGGAGTCTTTCGCGCTAAAGGAGATCCACGCGTACACGCCCGGAAATTCCTTCAGCACTTCCGCAATCGCTTCCGCCTCCAGCAAAGAAGGGATGGTCTCACACGCCAAAATATCTGCGCCTGCTCCTGCCAGCAGCTCGATGCGGCTTCTGTGAAAATCTTTCAGCTGTTCCTTGCCAACCCCGTAATCACCGCGGTATTCAGAGCCATCCGAAAGAAATGCGCCATACGGGCCGACTGACGCTGCCACTAGTGGTTTCGGCCTGTTCGACTTATCGTCCAGCTCTGCCCAAAATTCATCACGAGCCTCTTGTGCCAGCCCAACCGACTTTTTGATCAAGTCCTTTGCCGCTTCCTCTGTCAGTCCTTTTTCTTTATAGCCTTCAATCGTTGCCTGGTAGCTGGCAGTAATCGCACAATCTGCACCGGCTTGGAAGTAATCGAGGTGAACTTTCTTTATCAATTCCGGATTTTCCAACAGTACCTTCGCTGACCATAACCTATCGTTCAAATTGCAGCCATAATTCTCAAGCTCCGTCGCCATTGCCCCATCAAGAATGACGACAGGAAAGTTTTTCAAAATTTGTTTTATCGGGTTCACTCCAAAACATCCTTCCCATGTCCAAACTCGTTCCATTCTCTTTTAATTGTTTCTGCTTGCTTTGCTTAAAAATTGCTTTGTTCTTTCGACTTTTGGATGATTAAAAAGTTGTTCCGGCGTTCCTTCTTCGATAATCACGCCGTCTTCCATGAAAATGACGCGATCCGAGATTTCGCGTGCGAAATGGAGCTCATGTGTCACGATAAACATCGT
Organism: Planococcus sp. (in: firmicutes); assembly: GCA_035468565.1. Taxonomy (GTDB): domain Bacteria; phylum Bacillota; class Bacilli; order Bacillales_A; family Planococcaceae; genus Planococcus. Next base: position 19,865 of record DATISS010000160.1, on the reverse strand, counting down.
CTTTCCTGTATCTGCTACGCTTCTGATTGTCGCCAAAACTTCATCAACCAGCTCCGGATCGAGAGAAGACGTAGGTTCGTCAAACAATAAAACTTCCGGATTGAGCGCAAGTGCCCGGGCAATGCCGACCCGCTGCTGCTGCCCGCCCGATAATTGGGCCGGATAATGGCTCAGCCGATTCGTCAATCCCACTCGCTCAAGGATTTCCAAACTCTTCTTTTTAGCTTCGTCCTTCTTCAGGTGCTTGACGCTCGTTAACCCGATCATCACATTTTCCAGCACGGTTAAATTTTTAAATAAATTATATTGTTGAAAGACCATTCCAGTCGAAGTCCTTAACGAGAAAATATCTGCCTTGCTTGCTGATTCAACGTCCACTCTTTTGCCGCCGATTTCCACTATTCCGCTGGTCGGCTGTTCCAGGAAATTGATACAGCGCAACAGCGTCGATTTTCCTGAACCGCTCGGCCCCAAAATAGAGACAACCTCGCCTTTCTTGACGTTCAGGTTAATTCCCTTCAGCACGTGTTGGCTGTCGTAGTATTTGTGGATGTTTTCTAACTTAATCATGCTGCAATCCCTCTTTCATATCGGCGAGCCCGCTTCTCTATCTTCACCAGCAATCGCTCTACTATGATGCAAAGAATCCAGTAAACAATGGATACCGCAATATACACTTCAAAAAATGCCAAGCCGCGCGAACCGAGAATTTTGGCTTGCCCCATAATATCCACGACGCCGATAATGAAAACAAGAGACGTATCCTTGATCGTGCTGATGAACATATTGCCAAGGTTCGGTATGGCTACTGCCAAAGCCTGCGGGAAAATGATTTTAAGCATCATGCTCGTAGGGGTCATGCCTATCGCTTTTGCAGCTTCAAATTGTCCGCGGTCAACTGATTCGATCGCAGACCGGATCGTTTCAGATAAATATGCGCCCAGGTTAATCGAAAATGCCAGCAACGCATATACTTCAGGCGCTATGCTATTGACGTCTGCAGATTGGAGCCACCCGTATTCAATCTGCAGATAATAAATAATCTTGGGTATTCCATAAAACACAAGATAGATTTGAACCAGCAAAGGAGTTCCTCTGATAAAAGATATGTATATCGATGAAATCACGCTTAATACCGGAACCTTGTATATTTTGATCAATGCTGTAAAAACTCCGATAAATAAACTCAAAATCAATGAGCCTACCGCTATCCCGATCGTAATAGGCAGCCGTGAAACAATCGCAGGAAAACTTTCGATTAAAAAATTCAGATCCAGTAAATTTTCCATTTTCTCTTTCCTTCCACGAACTTATTCAGGAATATATTCTCCGCCAGTCCATTTTTTTGACAGTTCAGCCAACGTACCATCTTGTTTCAGCTGTTCCAGAATCGGATCAACCAATGCCTTTAACTCTTCGCCCTGCTCCCCGTTTTTCAAGACAATTCCCATATCATCATTGACCAACGGCTGGCCCACAATTTCTACACCTAAATCATTCTTTTCCAAAACCGCATTGATCATAATCGGATCATTCACATAGGCATCCACACGGCCATTTTGGACGTCCTGTAAAATCTCCGAAGGGTTGCCGCTTTCGCTGTATTTCAACTCAATAAGGGTTTCTGCTGTTTCGTTATATTCCTCCAGCAAAAGCGTATACGAATCGCCTGCTAAAGCGCCTACCGCCTTGCCTTCCAAATCCTCTACTGTTTGAATATCTTCTCTTCCGGATTTCACAGCAATGACCGTTTCAGCAGCAAAATAAGACTCATCGGTGAATAAGTATTTTTCCCGGCGTTCAGGTGTTTTCGCTACTTGATCTGCTATTGCTTGAATTTTATTGGATTCCAAGGCAAGAAACATACTATCCCAGGGAACGGCGACAAACTCGAATGCGTAGCCATCCAATTTTTCATCGATCGCTTTTACAACTTCCACGTCATACCCTGTCAGTTCATTGTTGTCGTCCGCAAAGGCAAAAGGCGGGTAATCATTTTGTGTTCCTACCAAAATCACTTGATCGCCCGTTGCGCTGGTTGCTTCTTTTGACGAACATCCGCTTAATGCCCCCATTACACCTACTGATAAAAATAGCGATACGAATAAATAATGTTTTCTTTTCATTTTCAAGCCCCTTTTCTATGTATAGTTGCTGTTATCCTTGCAAAGCGCGAGTGTCATCTCCCTCTTTTTTGATGCAAAAAAGCCTCTTTCAATAGGAAAGAGGCTCGACCAATTTCTTATCTCTCAGAATGAAAAACACCCTGCAGGAATTAGCACCTCTCATAAAAATGATGGTTGCTGGACTTCACAGGGCCTGTCCCTCAGTCTCTCTGGATAAGTTATTTAATTTTTTTTTTACATATTAACGATAGTATTTGACATTGACTCTCATGTCAAATGAATTTTTCTTCTATTTTGAATTCACACAAATTATTTTTTGAATATCGGGAATCCACGCTTGCTATAAGTCCGTTAAAACTCCAAGCTGCCGGGCGTAAAGTAGCTATTTGACAACAATTCAAATCTTCACTACTATCTAATAATAATTCACATCCATTTCTTCTAGAGGCCAGGCCTGCCTTCTTAAAAAACGGTTCAAATTCAGCGAGTATGGGAGCGAAATGCAAATGACAAACGAATCTCTTTATGATGTCGCAATCATCGGCGCCGGAACAATGGGCATGGCGGCCGGCGCCTTTTTGGCACAGCAAGAAACAAAGACGCTATTGATCGATTCCTTCGATCCGCCCCATCAGAATGGGAGCCATCACGGCGATACCCGCTTGATCCGGCATGCTTACGGCGAGGGCAGGCAATACGTGGAATTAGTAAAGCGCGCCCAGCAGCTATGGGAGGAATTGGAGCAGCAGACGGGCTCTAACATTTTTGAAAAAACCGGAGTGATCGGCCTTGGCCCGAAAGAATCCTCTTTTCTCCAGGAAACCATTGCGGCTGCCAGAAAGTATGACCTATCGTTAGAGATTCTTAATAGCACTGAAATCAAAGAAAGATGGCCTGGCTTTTCTGTACCAGACCATTTTATCGGCTGCTTTGAAACGGAATCCGGAGTCATTTACAGCGAGAATGCGATTCGGGCATATAAAGAAATCGCGATTGCAAACGGAGTGCATTTTATGCCCAATACACCGGTTCAGCACATTGATTTCCATGACGTGAAAGGCGTCAAAATTTCAACCGAAAATACGGAATTCTATGCCAAGAAAGTAATCGTCACTGCCGGGGCATGGGCTGCGAAACTATTGCCGGATTTAAAGCTGCCTATTCAGCCTACCCGCAAAGCCGTTGGCTGGTTCGAAACCCCTCCTAGCCTATACGATGCTTTAAATTTCCCGTCCTTTTACGTAGAGGACCACGATAAAAAGTTTTATGGCTTCCCTAATTTGAATGGTGCCGGGCTTAAAATCGGGCGATCGGATGGTGGACAAGCAATTGATCCCAACCTGCAAACACAGAATTTCGGATTATACGACACAGATGAAGGCGATTTGAGGCATTTTCTTGAAAGCTACCTGCCAGGCGCAAACGGCGCACTCAAGCAAGGGAAAACCTGTTTGTATACAACATCCAGCGACAATGATTTTATCGTCGATTTTCATCCGGAAAATAGCCGCGTCATTTTTGCCTGCGGCTTTTCTGGGCATGGCTTCAAGTTTGGGAGTGTGATGGGAGAAGTATTGAGTCAAATGGCTTTAGAAGGAAAGAGTGAGTTTGATATCTCCATATTCTCGCTTAAAAGATTTGGTTTGTGATGAAATGTCTTAAAGCATCTTTCCTGAAATAAAAAAACCGCAAGCACCCTTATCAAAGAGTGCTTGCGGCAAAAAAATCCTGGCCAGCATGATGCTCCTGGCCAGGATTTTTTCTGCTTATTTTGCTACATCAAAACGGTCTGCGTTCATCACTTTGTTCCATGCTTGGATGAAATCGCGAACGAATTTTTCTTTATTGTCATCTTGTGCGTATACTTCAGCAAGTGCACGGAGAATCGCATTAGAGCCGAATACTAAGTCAAAACGTGTTGCTGTGCGGACTACTTCCCCTGTCGCACGGTTTTTGCCTTCGTATTTATTGAACTCTGCCGGCGTCCATTCGATGTTCATATCCAGCAAGTTGACGAAGAAATCATTTGTTAACACGCCGACTTTGTCGGTAAGGATTCCTTCTGTGGCACCTTGGTAATTTGCGCCAAATGCGCGCATACCGCCTACTAAAGCTGTCATTTCTGGCGCTGTTAAGCCAAGCAATTGCGCTTTATCCAGCAGCATTTCTTCCGGGCTTGTTGCATATTCTTGCTTTTGGTAATTTCTGAAACCGTCTGAAACCGGCTCCAACACACCAAAGCTTTCCGCATCTGTTTGTTCTTCGAGTGCATCTCCGCGGCCTTGAGTGAATGGAACGGCAATATCAAAACCAGCTGCTTTTACAGCTTGTTCAATTGCAGCATTTCCTCCAAGCACAATCAAATCGGCGATGCTTACTTTATTTCCAGTGCTTACTTTCAAGTTTTCATAGAAGTTGAGCACGTTTGCTAACTCTTCTGGCTCGTTTACTTCCCACTGACGCTGTGGAGCGAATCGGATGCGAGCTCCGTTTGCGCCGCCGCGTTTGTCTGAATCGCGGTATGTGCTGGCAGAAGCCCAAGCTGTTTTCACCAAGTGCTGCGGGTTTAATCCGCTTTCCAAGATTTTTGCTTTCAGCTCATCCAATTCCTTAGATTTTAATGTGTTTGTTGTTTTCGGTACCGGATCTTGCCAGATCAATACTTCTTCCGGAACTTCTGGTCCCAAGTAACGCTCTTTGGGTCCCATATCGCGGTGGAGAAGTTTGAACCACGCGCGAGCAAATGCATCTGCGAATTCGTCCATATTCTCATAATAACGGCGGGAAATCTTTTCATAAGCCGGATCCATGCGCAATGCCATATCGGCCGTTGTCATCATTGTTTTCACTTTAATCGAAGCATCTTCTGCATCAGGCGCCATATGATCTTCTGGCAGATCTTTTGCCGTCCATTGGTATGCACCAGCAGGAGATTTCGTTAACTCCCACTCGTATCCAAGCAATTGCTCGTAATAGCCATTATCCCATTGGGTCGGATTGGCAGTCCACGCGCCTTCAATACCGCTTGAAATGGTATCGCGGCCTTTTCCGGAACCATACGTGCTCTTCCAGCCAAGTCCTAAGTTTTCCATAACGGCTGCTTCCGGATCGTCACCTACGTTGGAAGGATCTCCAGCGCCATGTGATTTACCAAACGTATGCCCGCCTGCGATCAACGCAACCGTCTCTTCATCATTCATCCCCATGCGCGCAAACGTTTCGCGGATATCCACGGCACTTGCAAGAGGGTCCGGCTTGCCGTTCGGCCCTTCTGGATTCACATAAATTAAGCCCATCTGCACCGCAGCTAACGGGTTTTCCAATTCGCGATCACCGGAATAACGATTATCCGCTAACCACTCTTTTTCATTGCCCCAATAAACGTCCTCTTCTGGTGCCCAAATATCTTCACGGCCTGCTCCAAATCCGAAGGTTTTAAAGCCCATCGACTCAAGTGCTACATTTCCTGTTAATACCAGCAAATCGGCCCAAGAAATCTTGTTTCCGTACTTTTGCTTGATCGGCCATAGCAAACGGCGCGCTTTATCTAAGTTTACGTTATCCGGCCAGCTGTTAAGCGGCGCAAAGCGCTGATTTCCAGTCGAACCGCCGCCGCGGCCGTCTGTATTCCGATACGTTCCTGCAGCATGCCATGACATACGGATGAATAACCCGCCGTAATGGCCGTAATCTGCTGGCCACCAGTCTTGGCTATCTGTCATTAAAGCGTGAAGATCTTGCTTCAATGCATCATAATCCAACTTTGCAAATTCTTTTTTATAATCAAAATCTTCCCCTAAAGGATTCGATTTCTTATCGTGCTGATGGAGAATACTCACGTTGATCATATTCGGCCACCAGTCTTTATTTTGCGTTTTCCCTGGTTTGTTCGATGTCGTAATCGCGCTGTCTTTGTGGCCGCCTGTTACCGGACACTGTGCATCTCCCGCCGCTGTGTGGCGCTTTTTATCATTGTCATCATGTACGTTGTTTTCCATTTTTTAAACCCTCCTAATAATAATAAAAAATTGTAAACTTCTATCTTTAATCATTACTGCTGGGTATTGCTAATGACTGATGAATCATTCTTACATTAGAATTATACTAAAGTAGATATAGACTGAACAGCAATAAGGGTGGGAATGGGGGCAAATCTTTTCTTGTGGGGATTGGACGTGGAAAGAGCTGAACTGAAGAAGTAACTTATTGAACACCGCTTTGGGCATATCTCTGCTAAGAGATGTCTATAATTAAAAAACCATTAGCTAAACCTATATAGTATTTTATCTCTTACGTTTATTATTCAAAATATTTTCCAAAAACTCATTAACGACCTTAAACTATTTAAACAATTATATTAAGGACAAGTATTTCTATTAGAAAGGATATGTCTAAAATGGAAATTGAGAATTTGATTAGAGTTAAGGCAAGGCAAGAATTAAGGACTTGGCTTGAGGAGAATTCAACTACAGAAAAATGTTGTTGGGTAATCATAGGTATAACCGAACAACCAGGCGTTATCCCTTATCTAGATGCAGTTGAGGAAGCATTGTGTTTTGGTTGGATTGATGGCATAGCAAAGAAAATATCAGATATTGATTTAGCTCAAAGACTTTCTCCGCGAAAGAAAACAAGCAACTGGACAGAATTAAATAAAGAACGAGTAAGAAGATTAGATAAATTAGGTTTGATGAAAGAGGAAGGATTGAAAATTCTCCCTGATATGCGGCTTGAATCTTTTAAGATAGATAAAGATATTGAAATCCTTCTGAAAGAAGATAACCGGGTATACGTGAACTTCTTGAACTTTCCTGAACTTTACCGGAGGATCAGAATTGATACAATTCAAAGTTCTAGAAATGACCCTGCTATTTTTAATAAAAGGTTGGATAAGTTTATTAAACAGACAAGAGAAAACAAAATGTACGGCCAGTGGAATGACAATGGCCGTTTAATCAATTATTAAGGAATCTCGAAATCAAAGGTGCCTCATCTTATTTAAACTGTGCTCTAGAAGTGTTTGAAGATAGAGTAATCTGGATCAATCCTAATTCGTTATCAAAAATCCTCTTTTACTTATGGTAAAGCTCCCCGCATACGACCTAATAACATAATAAGATTCTAACTTAAACTTATATTAAGGAGTGATTTTAAATTTCGCTTTGAAAAGGTTCATTGCTTCACCTCCTTTTACATAAAAGAGAAGAAGGGAATAAAACTAAATTTTTTCTGTGTTTCAGTTATATAAGTCTTTCAAGTTCTTCAAATCGCTCTTTGCAATAATCACCTCTTGGGGGCCCGCAACCCCCGCTGTGTACTCGTATTGATCGAATACCAACACTACATCGTCAGGAGTCAAGTAGAACTTTTGGTCTTCTTTGATTTCTGTAAATGGGACGAGCAGCCACTCTTTGAAATCACTGCTCTCTATCTTCAATTTTGCCAATTCGCTAAGTTCAGCTACGTAGTTGTCGCCTTCGAACAAGTCCCCCAATTCAATGACCGAACCTGTCTGTAAGTCGTAATTTAAGGTTTCCTTATAAGCTAAGCCATGCATCCCGCCTGCTTCGTACAAATAAGCTTCCATTAATACACTGACGGTTTGATCATCCACAAATTTAGCTACAAAATCCATTTCACCTTCTGCATGTAAGGGGGAAACATCACCATTCGTACTTTCTTCAAGTAAGGCTTTTTCGGATTCCCTGACTTCCGCTTCCAAAGCCTTTCCGAGTTTTACCGCTTGTTGATTGAATCCCTTCAGTCCATCAACTTCTGGAATCGTAATGTCCAGTTTCACCCTTTCATCTTCTTTTACCAATACTTTCTCTTTAATCTCCACAGGTTCTTTTCCTATTTTTTCCTCCGTACATCCCGTCAACACCAATATAGCCATTACGCCAATTCCGACAAAAAAGTTTTTCATATCCCTTCCTCCTTTCTTTACCATACATACAACTTTTCTTCTTGAAATAATGAATTCTTTCGTTATCACCTGTAAAATCAATTCGGAGAAATAGACCTTCCCAATTGATCTTTATAAGCAGTCGTGTCCAACATCTTGATATCGACTTTAAGCCTTTGGAGTTAATTCCTCCCATTCCTTCTTTATTTGACGAGCACGACGGACCAAGTGATTCAAAGATGTCATATAAAGCAAATCACCCTCCCACATACTGTTCTACATCATCTGGTATAACGGACGATCTTCGAAATTTTCCCACTTGCTTTTTCGATGATGATATCCCTCCGGTTTACCCAAGTTTTTTTGCCTTTGCTATATCCCTTGCTTCGTTTTGGTCTTTTGTTGAAATACGGATATAAAAATAAATACGCCGCTCTGTCATTTCCAACTACTCTTTTTTTGTCTTCCTTACTTCAATTCTACCGTAAAGGTAATAGTCCTTTTTATGGACGTACAAGCCTAATCGAGCATATCCTAAAAGACGGTTAAACATATTTTCGAATAAGGTATACCTCATTCAAAAAGAAATGAGGTCAGTAGAAAATCTAGTATATTTATTTCTTTTGCACTCAATTATTAGTAAAATCACTATTAATGTGGGAGATGCACCAACAAAAAAGCGTCAAGTATATTAATTTATACTTTGACGCTACACCTAGCGATGACTATGTGTTTAATTATAATAATGCTCCCCGTAGCAGGGCTAAATGAGTTTCATTCCCGTTCCGTTCCAGTTAGCTGGCTGAAGGATCCCCAACTCTCTCCTACTCCAGCTCTTCTTCCGCCAGCAGCTTGAACCCTTCAATAATTGTGTCCTCTTCCACTTCGATCAAAATGCAGCGCTTGCCGTTGTAATTGACTTGTTTGACGTAACGTAAGTCTTGTGGGCTGATTTTAATTTCCGCGACTTTCGTGCTGATTTTGATGGATTTGGAAGCGTAGCTTGGAACGACGTGGCTTGCTTTCATTTCATAGCTTCTGTCTTCAACTACCTGCTGAAAAGCCCGTTCCACTTTTTCGATGGTGACATCTTTCACGCCGCTCGCCTTCAGCACACGTGTAACTTCTACCGTATCTAAAATAGACGCACTGCTATCTTCGTCGTCACTTTCTTCTTCCACCACAAGCATTTGATTGATCTCGTCATAGACACCGGCGAGCGTTCGCGAATTCACTTCGTCGCCGATGACGGCTTTGACGATTTCTTCAAACACCGCTTTATCTTCTTCGGCCGTCATGATTTCGTTGCCGTTCAAGACATTCTCGATAAATTGGAAATCCGGTTTGTTCGCTTTGCTCGCCGCATACAGGATGTGATGGATGTCTGCGGCGTTCTCTGTGAAGCAAGGGAACAAAAACCCGCCGATTGGCGAAGCCAGTTTAATGACGGGATCAGCAAGCAAGCTCGACTTAAACTCTTTTTCGGCAAAATCAAACACGAGTGACCGTTTCGGCAGTTCGGTTTGGTTCATGCTGCAAAGGATGAATGGCGTGGTGTACACTTCATCCCGCATGTCGATTCCCGTTTCATCAGGCTGGCGCCGCGTCGCTTTAAAATAATTTCCGCGTATGAACGTGACCACCATGTCCTTTTCATATTGGCTGTCTTCCACCATTTTCAAAGCGATGCGCTGCATATTCGTTCTCCATTCACCGGCATCTTCTGCTTGAAGGCCCTCGTATAAAAGCCGCTGCGTATGGTCTGCCTGCCCTTCTTCTTGAGGCTGGAACTTCACTTCAAACAGTTTTGCATCCAGCTTGCCGCCTAACACTTTTTTAAAGTTATCTAGGAACAATTCCTGCTGCTCCCGGTCCAGCAACGAAAACGATCGGCCCTCCTCATGAAAAATTTCACTGCTTTCCTGCTGGATATAGACGTTATAAATCTCAGCGATTTTCAGTAAATCGGTTTCCAGCTTAAATCGTTTGCGAATATCTGCTACATCTTTCTTATTCATCTATGATTCCAACTCCCTGATTAAAAATACGTGGTATGTACAAAAAAAGAGCATCCAAAGCTACAGCTTTTGACACTCTCTCATTATAACAATATTTAAGATGGAGAAAGGATTCCCTCCTACTTGTTGTTGCAAGAAAACCGTTTACTGAAGCCAGCCCAGTTTTTCAACGGTTTAAGTAGCAATTCCGATCGAGGTGTTTTCGTATTGTGCATCCGTTAATGCTTTTAAGATAAAATGTGCAACGTCAGCACGCGGGATTGACCGTGAATTTTTCGGTACACCCGCCGCAGCTTCTCTGTACTGTCCTGAAAAAGGGCCATTGGTTAACCCCATCGGCCGAACCAATGTGTAAGTCAGCCCGTGTGTTTCAATCCAATCCACAGCGGCCCGATGGTCGGTTAGCGCATTCTTCAGCATTTTCATGATCAGTTTTCCGTTCACGCCTGGCAATTCGTTATGGATTCCCGCAGATGCGTTGTAGACGATCCGTTTCACCCCATGCGCCTGCATGCCCGCAACAATATTTTTCACCATCTCTTGAAGCTGAGTTGATTTTTTCATTCCTTGGTCAGAGCCTAAACAGGAAACGACCGCATCATGGCCCGCTATTGCCGCTTCAACTTCTGCTTGGTTAAAAGCATCCCCTTGAATCACCGTTAAATGCTCATGTGCAACTTCGAGCTTTGTTGGCGTCCGTACAAATGCCGTGACCTCAAAACCCTTCTCTAATGCCTGCTTGACGACCCATTGGCCTACACCGCCTGTTGCGCCAAAGATGATGATTTTCATGTTCGTTCACCTTTCCTTCTCATTATTATTTAAATTGAAAAGCAAAAATCTTATATGCACTATTTCTCAATACCCTCCAAATGCAAGTTTCATTCCATTAGAATACTTTTGCGAATATCCGCTCTATCTTTCTGGTTCATTTGTAAATCCATGATGTATGCAAAAAAAGAGCATCAAAGCTCTTTAGCTTTTGGTGCTCTTTCACTATATAAATTTGAGATGCTTGCCGCTCCTTATCTAAAATTTATTGATGAAATTATAGATTCACGTAGTTTCTCCACTTTTGAATAGGTTTCCAATTCAGAAGTTGCTTCGCCTTTTCATTGTTTAACAGCGGCTCGAAACCTGTCAGTTCTTTTCTAAAATCTGTTACATCCGGAAAGCACGTTTCCATCAATTTTTGGCTCTCAATATCCATACTGGTTTCATCCGCTCCAATATTAAGTGCAACAGAACCAAGCTCATCCGTTTCCACAGCCAGCCGATAAGCAGTAGCTGCATCCCGTGTATCAATATAACTCCACAAAATTGTTTTCCGCTGTTCCGGATCGTGGATGAACCCAGGAAAATTTTGATACATTTCAGGTGCTATGACATTTCCCAACCTAAACGACACTACCTGCATCCCTGTTCTGCGGTGAATCATGTCAGCTGTATTTTCATTCACAATCTTGGACAAACCATAGCTTTCTTCAGGCAATTGCGGGTGTTCCTCATCTATCGGTACGTACTGTGGGTTTAAATTTTGTTTTGAAAAACAAATACCATATGAAGACTCACTTGATGAAATTACAGCTTTTTTAATCCCTAAACTTCCCGCAGCTTCTAAAATGTTATATGTAGACATGACGTTATTCTGAAAAGTCACTTCGTTCGGATGTGAGTAAGCAACCGGAATCGCTGCAAGATGTACAACGGCATCAGCACCGGATAACACACCATATACCTCGCCCAGATTCGTCAAATCTGTGATTACCGTTCTGCAAAGCGCTTCTTTGGGATGCTTCAGATCGGCATTCACAACATCAAAACCATGCTCCAAAAATTCTTTTATAACGTCCCGACCCAGCAGACCACTTCCACCTGTTACGACTATCTTTTCCATGTTCATCCCTCCATTTTCTAAGCGTTACTGAATTGTGTAGATAAAACTGGTTCATACAACTAGTTTGTTGATCAATCAAACTAACTATGTGTGAAAAACTATTTATTATCAAGTAAGTTATGTTCGGGTTGGGCTATTTCAAAATTATCTGCTGCAGAATAACGGGGGAGGAAATTTTTGTCGTGCTTTGAATTATTTGAGTTGAATTTAAGAATTATCGTTTCGCCGATTGTAAAACTAAACTCCTCAAAATCCCGATAATGATTCGACATTAAAGAAGGCTTTCATTTTAAAAGTTATCAAAGAAAAAACCGCACCTATTATGGTACGGTTCTCTGGAAGCACATATATTTCCTGCTGCATCAGTTAGGGATACTTACATTTTTGTTCGTTCACTTAACTTTTCCCGAAACTTATTTTCTTTTATTATCTATTTCTAAGTCTTTTTGATATTTACCATTATTATATTTTGTTAAAGAAGGTATACCAGAGATATAACCAATACCCCCTGTTTTATTAATACCAATTTGTTCATCAATAGCTTTAACTAATTCATCTTTGTTAACAGCTGTTATTGACTTACTATCTACTTCATCACCAGGATGCTGGAAATTACTGAAAATGTATGAGAACCCATTACGGTCATCTGCAGCAAATAATCCTGTTGCTTCCGCTCCTGCGGGGACAGATAAAATACGTTCTAATTCTTTCGTGTCAACATTATATGCCCAAACGAAGTTATTTGTGTGAGCACCGCTATCTTCACCAATAAAGAGGGTTCTCATTGCTTCAGAATAACTTAAGTTATCTGGATTCGCTACTTTGTCTACATTTGCAGTGTTTCCATATGCATCAGCTTTAGGAAGATCCTCTCCTACTACCAATCCATGCATTGATGGCGCCACATAAGAGCTATCAATAACTTTTCCTCCGCTATCCTTTTGCCCACCTTGCAAATCTAATTCATAAGTTACACCAGCTTTAATTTTTGGTAATTGGATATGGTCTGTCGGTTCTTTTCCTGTTGAATCTTTTTCCATGCCCTTACTTTGATCGGCAATAGCAATATATACTTTTTTATCCTTTTCGTTTAACGTTACACCTTCCATTTTGTTAAATTCAGTAGTCGCACCAAGCATTGCTGCATATCGGCGTGTTTCAAGGAATGCCGCTTCTTTTTCTTTACCAGGCTTCAGTTTTAGATATTCTGTTTGACCATATGAATATTGTTTTATCTCTGTAAAACCTTCTTTAGGTACATCAGAAGTTTCAAAAATATCATTGAATGTAATGCCGCTATCAATAATATTTTTCACTTCTTTATCCGTTGCATGTCCTAAATTAACCCATTCTAAGTCTCCTGATCCACCATTCTCAGTTCCTGTTTGTTTAAATTCCGCTGCGTATAGTGTACCCGCTGATAAATCTTTTGCTTTATCGGCTACATACATAAACATTCCTGTATTACCGCCATCATCACCGTAAAATACAGTTTTGTTATCCGGCATTACTGTAGCTAACTCATGGGAGAAACGTCCTGTGCTGTAATGTTTTACAACGGATGCTTCACCATTTTTATCTACAGTAATTTCAGGGGTGTAACCATAGAAATAAGGATTAGCCTTTGCTTTATCTCCAAAATAGAATTGAGCAAATGTCTCAACTTGACTTCTTGTTTTTGATGTAGGATCTGCAAATTGGCGAGCATCTGGCTCATATTCCTCTGAACCTAAGTGCGTATTCCAAGGTGATAAAGATCCATTACACGGAATCCAAAGTCCATTTACTGCTGAAAAATCAATTTTTTTAACATTGGCAGCTTTAAGTTCACCTGTTTTTTTGTCTTGTTCCATCTCAGTTAAAGACATAGATCCTGGGACTAAACCGTAAGCTGATTGACCAGCAGCATCAATTGATTGATATTCATAATGTGTAACCATATAAAGTTTGCCGTTAATTGGCATTAATAAACTATTTGCATCCGGAGCATCTGAAACAAAGTATTTTCCATCTGTACTACTTGGATCAACGATTGGATTTCTGTTCACATCAATCGGTGTACCTGCAGGGATTTTTTCCCCTTTAACTGTTGCTACCTCATCTTCTGATTTAAAAAGGTAGTTATAAGACAACGGAAATGTTTTTACTTTGCCATTGCTATATTTCACATCAACGGTGGCAGTTGTATACGTTTTTACCATTTCATCAATAGTTGATGGTGCTTTCATTCCGTTAAATTCAACATATTCTATTTTACTATTATCCTTAGCTGACACTGCTTCCGGTGATAATGCTGGAACTGCAATAGCTAAAGCAAGAGCAAGAGTAGCTCCTGTTTTCACAAATTTCTTATTAATCATCTAATGATTCCTCCTAATAGATTTATATTTAGATTTACAATTTAATTAAACCAAAATTATATAAAGGTGATGTTAATTTTTTGTGTTAATAGTATTAATTCCACAAAATAAGCTGTCCGATAAGTCCCTAAAGTAAAGCAAATGGAGTGGAGCAACTTTGGAGGCGGTCATCAAATAGATTTTGGTAATAATTAGAGACACAAAAAAAGAGCAGCATGCTAAGATTAATTTCAGCATGCTGCTCTTTTTTCTGAATGCATATTTTTATTAAGATAATAATGAATTCAAAGAATTAAACACTTTTTAACTTTTAACTATATAAGTTCACTAATAATTTATAATAGCCGATATTCCGCAAAACAGCTGCGCTTCCTGCGGGGTCTCGGGAGTCTCGCTATTCCGCAGGCAAGACTTACCCGAAGCCTGCGAGGGCAAGTCTTTGCGACGAAGCGCATAGCGCTGCAGGAGCAGTACGGTTTACGCAGCTGTTTTGCTCCATATCTCCAGAAACTTCTCTCAGCGCCGGCGCGCCTTCGGACTGGGCGAAGCAATAAGACGAGTGGTTTTTTCGGCTTATTGCGGGAGCCAAGGAGATGGCCAAATGGAATTTGGACCATTTCCTTTGCGACGAGCTTACGCAGGAGCAGCGCCCTTTCATGTTTCGAAGCTAGCGCAGCGATGCAGAAACAAACGTCTTTGCTCTGTCCAAAGCGCCGAAGCGGCATATTTGTGCTAATTCTTTAGTTCTACTTATATAGAAACCTCATTTACTTATGGTACGGTTCTCCGTAACGTTGGAATAGAGTAAAACATTAACCTTAGTCAAATGGCAGTGTATATGTAGAATGTTGCTATCTACGAACATACTGCCTTCAATTTATTGATATCTATGGGTTTGTGATTTCAAACTGTTCAACGCAAAGGTACCAATACAATCAGTGGTGAATGTAATTCTGATTAGAGTTCTTACTAAGTTATTACCTGCTTCACTATCCGCATTAACCTTCCGTAGACGAAGATTAATTTCATCTTCATTTTCTAGGGCTGCAATCATCTCTTTAGTTATTCTACAAAATCTGTGTGGTGTTCTAAACATATACTTATTTACGTAATTTTATCTAGTAAAAGGTTTAGATTCTATAGGACAAGATCCCTCTGTCCCTATTTATCTGTAAAGTCGTTATTGTCTACAAATCTAATGATATGACAAAATGGCAAGAATAACTTTCTTCTGATATAAAAGATTGGGAAGTAACTGTTAAGCGAACTAAACATGAAGGAAGAAGTAGGGGGCGAATCCTCCATATAAGATAACGTCCATGTCCCCTTAAGTGGTGAGTACCTAGATTTCCTATGGTGATACGAATGTTATATACTAATTATACATACTTTATGACTTTACTATGATGTTCGGAGGGGGATCTCATGATGTTCGAAAACAAAGTAGTGATTGTTAATGGTGGAACGGATGGAATTGGTAAGGAAGTGGTTCGTTTCTTTTGTAAAGAAGGGGCTACCGTTCATTTTACTGGAAGAGATCGCAACAAAGGCTCTCAGGTAGAGAGTGAATGCAACGGGAAGGCTCATTTTTACCAAGTCCAAAACGAAAACGTGGAAGAAATCGAAAACTTTTTTAAAGCACTTGAAAATGATGGACACAATGTTAACATTCTATTCAACAATGCCGGTATTCTGTCTACAGGAATGGGGCCATTGTCTCGAGTAAAGCTGGATGACTGGAATCAGTTAATTGCTGTCAATCAAACGGCGATCTTCCTCTACATGAAATATTCTTTAGCTGTAATGAATAAGCAAAAAAATGGAGTCATTATTAATAATGCAGCCATCCTTGGAAACCACAAGGTTAATTCTATGCTGCCAGCTTATAGTGGGACAAAAGCAGCAGTTGTCGCGATGACTCAAAGCACGGCACTTCGCTTTGCTAACCTAGGAATCCGAGTAAATTGCATATCCCCTGGCCCTACAGAAACCGACCTAGCCATTAATGCATATGGCGGAATCGAGAATTATGAAAAACAATCAAAGGGACACCCTAGAGGAAGTTACGGGAAACCAAGTGAGATTGCAGAAGTCGTTCTATTCTTAGCTTCAGACAAAGCATCCTATATAAACGGTGCAGAAATAGTCGTAGATGGCGGCTACTCATTAAAATAAGTGGATTTAGGGGACAAGGACTTTGTTTTAAGACAAAGTCCTTGTCCCCCTTTTTTATGCTACTATGATTGGTCTTGACTTATGGAAGACTGCTTTGAATTACTGAAAAAGATATATCCCGACCTCGGGCAGCAGCTAAATACTTGGTCAATAAGCTCTATTTCAGCTAATAAATATAAAAAGGACCTGCTAGAGTCCCTTAATAGTTTACCTTTATTTATGATAAGGCTCACCCTTCATAATCCGAAAAGCCCGGTACACCTGCTCTACCAAAATCAATTTCATCAATTGATGAGGAAACGTCATCTTCGAGAACGATAGTTTCTCATCGGCGCGTTTCAATACCTCATCGTGGAGACCAAGCGAGCCGCCGATGACAAAAACGATTTTGCTGCGGCCGTAGGTCATGAGCGATTCGATATCTTTTGCCAGTTGTTCGGAAGTTTTCATCTTGCCATCAATCGCCAACGCAATGACATAGGCATCTGGTGAAATTTTCGCCAGGATCCGGTCGGCTTCCTTCCTCTTTACAATCTCCATATCGGCCTCGCTCAATTGCTCCGGCGCTTTTTCGTCCGCCACCTCGACTTCATTGATCTTCGTGTAGCTTCCAAGCCGTTTCGTATATTCTTCAATGCCGGCTTTCAGATATTTCTCTTTCAGTTTGCCGACACTGATAATTGAGATATTCACAACTTATCCCCCTTTACTTAAAATTTACAAACAAGTTATCCCCAGATGTTATACACATATCCACAGGCGGTTCTACATATTGTGTTGACTCATTCACTTGCCACAAGATACATCGCGGGCTCTTCACAGTATTCGCACTTTGTGGATAACTTTTCTTCCTCTGATAATTCCGTTAGAATCGGATAACTTTCCGTCTTCGCAACGAACACGTCTAACGCATGCTCCACATGGCTTTTACAGCAATAAATCTTCATAATATCAATTCCTTTCGATTTCCGAATATTCCACATAGTTATACACATTTCGTTCATGTTTATCCACACTCCATTTTAACAGAAGTGAAAGCCTGGGAATAGCAAAGCTTCCAAAGCCCTGTGGATAGTTATTTCCTTCGATGATAGAAATAAGTTATCCACATGACGTTTTTTTGCTTTCACGAACATTGCCCGTCAAAATCCAAGGGATCGTTTACAAAACTTACAATAACAATACACAGGAAAAGGGGACGAAAAAGTCCACGATGCTAACGTGCGCATCGTGGACTTTTTTCACACTTCCGGCGGCTCTGCTCCCATCGCTGCCCATTCTTCTTTTGCCGGACCGTAAATTCCGGGAACTTTCAAGCCGGCCTGGCGCATCAGCACCGTCATTTGGCCGCGGTGGTGGATTTGATGGGTCATCAACACTTTCAAAATGGTTGCGACACTCCACATCTCGCCGTACATATTATGTTCTTCAGCCAAAGTCTCATCCGTCCAATTGTCCCGCATCGCCCGAACCATCGACTGGTTGGAAAAGCGGTACGCTTCCGCAATTTCCTGCGCTGTGTCCGGTACCGGATTGCCGAATCTCGCCGCTGAAAAATGCAGGCCTGTGTGGCTGACCATTTCATCGAGCGCAGTAGCAAGATGCCAAGCCAATCGCCCAAGCGTGCGGTAACCTTCAGCGACCGGCTGGCTCAGCGATTCATCCGTCAGCGCGTCCAGCACTTTCTGCGTCGCTTGCTCTTCCATCTTCCATTCTTTGAAAAAATCATCTAAGGTCCTAAACATCGAATCCCTCCACATCATTTCTTGTCTTTTCCTTTATTCGCCACCAGCCGGCCATCTCCTGCCCAATAAAAAGATCCGGTAGCAGCGACGTTTTTTGCTTATACGGATTAAATTTTGAGCAACAAGGGTTGAGCGCCCACGAACACAGGATTAATTTCCACCAACACCGGTTGACTGGTCGCTAACACGGATTAAATCGCTTGCAACACCGGTTAACGCGAGAGACGCTTGCTCGTTTCAATTAGCGAAAAAAAAGCTGGCGAGAGGTTTCTCGACAGCCCCGGAAATAATTGCTTCCCAATCTCCATTGAATGCTATAAAGCGGAATTATCGACAAGTTCCAGTTCGAAGTCCATCAATTCCCCATTGCGGTAGGCTTTGACGGCCATCGTATCGCCGATTTCCTTGGTATTGTAAAGATGCTTGCGAAGCTCGATCAAATCGCCCACAGCCTCGCCATCCAATTCAATGATGACATCAAACTGCTGCATGCCCGCTTTAGCGGCCGCAGAATCATCCAGCACCGAATTGACCACGACGCCTTCCTTGACGTCTGCAGGGAGGCTCAGTGTCTCCTCACGCTGTGCTTGCGGCACTTGCGCCAGATCAATCAAGGTCACACCCATGGCAGGGCGGATCATTTCCCCGTTTTCTTCAATCGATTCAATAACCGGGATTGCCGAATTGATCGGAATCGCAAAACCGATGCCTTCCACGTTCGAAGTGGCGATTTTCATCGAGTTGATGCCGATCAGCTGGCCGCTGATGTTGACCAGCGCCCCTCCGCTATTGCCTGGATTGATGGCCGCGTCCGTCTGCAGCACTTCCGCTTGCCAGTCTTCAGTCCCGTCTCCGTCCAAGTCGACCGGAATGGCCCGGTCCTTGCCGGACACTACGCCGGTCGTCACCGAACCGGAAAAATCAAGGCCCAGCGGATTGCCGATCGCGATAACCGGTTCGCCGCGTTTCAATGCATCTGAATCACCGAATTCCGCTACGTCCTGGACAGCCGCGCCGTCCATTTCAATAACTGCAAGATCGGTCCAAATGTCCGTTCCGACAACTATTGCCTCTAATTTTGTGCCGTCTGCAAGCGTCACTTCGATGCTATTGGCGCCATCAATGACATGATGATTCGTCACCACAAACGCCCGCCCGTTGTCATTTTTATAAATGACGCCCGATCCTGTCCCGGCTTCCTGCTGCTCCGTCTGCGACCAGAAATCCGAGGTTTCCTGCAGATTCGTCACGCCGACAACCGCATCCGACACACTCTCTACCGCTTCCGTCACGTCGGTCGTCACATCCACCGATACCGATTCCGCCCGCCGCTCCTGCTGGCCGGCACCATTGCCTGTCCCATTTTCTGCACCGCTGTTACCTGCGCCGGGCATCAATTGCGGCACTGACTGAAACAAAAACCAAACCAGCAAAGCCCCGACAGCAACTCCAGCCAGCCCGGCTAAAAACGAACTCGTACGCTTAGGGCGGCGCCGGTCCTCTTGATTGTAATATCCCACTGCACCCATCCTCTCCTGCTCTTTACTGTTGTATAGCCTTAGTTTAAGAATCCGAAACAGCGTTGGCAAGCCACAGCAACTGTGTCGATTAGGGAAATTAAAATTGCTGTTTCACATCT
>DATISS010000159.1:0-4755 GCA_035468565.1 Planococcus sp. (in: firmicutes) | reverse complement strand
TCGCTGGCCGAAAGTTCATGCGCTTTCGTCGTCAGCATGAACGAGCCGTGTTCGTTCGTTAAATTGCCGGTCTGCTCTGTATGCAATAAAAACGGCAGCCGCATCTGCAGGCCTCCGCTTCTCATAATCACGGCATCATGTTCCCCGATTTTCACTGTGGTCTTGATGTCCAGTTCATCCTGCCGCTCCTCATACTGCAAGTAACGCCGGTCATTTTTCACCGTCATCGTTCCTTCAGACCACATTTCAATCGTCTGTTCTTCCACGTCCGGCTGGCGGATTATGGTCGTCAATTTGATTTTCACCATTTTTTTCATGCCGCCCCGCCCCCTTTAAGTATTAGCCTTTCCATTATAGCTTGAAAACAGAGGGTTTTTCAATCAGTTAATGGCGCGCGTGGCAGTTGTCACTTGCTGTAGATTTTCACAAAAGACGGGCGTGGGAATATATTCGGCCGTTTGTCGATGCCCTCCGCGGTGCCGCGTTTTGCGTGGGCGTTGCCATAGGCTTGCGATTGCTGCCAGTCTGTGAACGATTTTTCATCCTGCCACATTGTGAGAATGATATACGTATCAGAATCGATAGGGCGCAAAACACGGATAGCTGCGAAGCCTGGCTCTTTCTCGACCATGCCAGCCCGGTTCTGGAAACGGGATTCGAACAACTCGCGGCCATCTTCCGTCACCGGAATATTATTGAATACGGCGTAATAGCCGGCATCAAGTTCTCCGACAGCGTTCAGCACATGATAAGCGTCGAAGCCTTCCGGTTGATTCGCGCTCTCTGATTCAGTGAGCAGCACCGTTTCTTCGGAATCCGCCAATGCAACAAGCCGCGCATCCGGCATTTCGCTGAGAATTTCGGCAGCCTCTTTTTTGTTGCCAGTCCATTTATACAATTCCATTGCTCTGCACCTCTTTCGATTGGTATATTCTTTCCTATCTTATCTTGTTCTGGAAAATGAATCTAATCATATTACCCGGGAAATAAAACAGCCGGTCCGCATGATGCCGGACCGGCTGTTTTCACTTTTCTTTATTTCACCCAACCAAGAATCATTTCACGGATGAGCTTGCTTGCGGTATTTGCCGTTTGGTCGGAATGGTCGTAGACCGGTGCCAGCTCGACCAGGTCGAATCCGACAACGTTGACGCCGGATGCTGCGATGGCGTGGATGGAAGCGAGCAATTCGCGCGACGTGATGCCGCCTGCGTCGACTGTGCCTGTGCCTGGCGCATGCGCCGGGTCGAGGACGTCCATGTCGATCGTGACGTAGACATTGCGTCCTGCCAGCGTCGGCAGGACTTGTTTCAACGGTTCTAGGACTTCGAATTTCGACAAGTGCATGCCGTTTTCTTTCGCCCATTCAAATTCTTCTTTCATGCCTGAACGTATGCCGAACGAATAGACGTTCTTCGGTCCGATATGGTCCGCGATTTTGCGGATCGGCGTTGAATGGGAATATTCTTCGCCTTCGTAGTTTTCGCGAAGGTCAGTATGCGCGTCAAAATGGATGATTGCTAAATCGTCGTATTTGCTGGCGACTGCTTTCATGACCGGCAGCGACACGAGATGCTCGCCGCCCATGCCCATCGGGATTTTCCCGTCGGCTAAAAGCGTGTGCACATACGTTTCGATTTCAACAAGTGATTTCTCCGGATTGCCGAATGGCAGCGGAATATCCCCGGCGTCGAAGAATTTGACGTCTCCGAGTTCGCGGTCAAGGTACGGGCTATATTCTTCAAGCCCGATTGATACTTCACGGATTTTATTCGGGCCGAAGCGTGAACCTGGACGGAAGCTTACTGTCCAGTCCATCGGCATGCCGTAGAGGACCGCTTTGGATTCTTCATAGTTCGGATGGCTTTTGATGAATACTTTGCCTGAATATGTTTCGTCGAAGCGCATCTTATTCGCCTACTAGGTCTTTCACGAATTTTGGCAAGACGAACGCAGCGCTGTGCAATTCTTTCGTGTAATACTTCGTTTCGATGTCGTGGAAACGCTCTGCTGGCACTTCCAGCGGGTTGTATTTTTTCGATCCGATTGTGAACGCCCACAAACCGCTCGGGTAAGTCGGGATATTCGCCAAATACAGATTCGTGATCGGGAAAATCTCTTTGACATCTTTTTGGACTTGTTCGATCAAATCCGCTTTAAACCATGGGTTATCCGACTGCGCGACGAAAATGCCGTCTTCTTTCAGCGCTCTGGAAATTCCCGCGTAGAAGCCTTTTGTGAACAAGTTCACTGCAGGCCCTACCGGTTCAGTTGAATCGACCATGATAACGTCGTATTTGTTCTCGGATTCTGCGATGTGCAAGAAACCGTCTCCGACAATCACTTCGACGCGTGCGTCTTCAAGGCCGGAAGCGATTGAAGGCAAGAATTTTTTCGAGTACTCGATTACTTTGCCGTCAATGTCGACAAGCGTCGCTTTTTTTACAGAAGGGTGTTTCAGCACTTCACGGATTACGCCGCCATCGCCGCCGCCGACAACCAGAACATTCTCAGGGTTCGGATGAGTGAACAATGGGACGTGCGCCACCATTTCGTGATAAACGAATTCATCTTTCTCAGACGTCATGACCATGCCGTCAAGGAAAAGCATATTGCCCCATTCCGCCGTTTCCGCCATCTCCAAGTATTGGAAATCCGTTTGTTCGGTGTGAAGCGTTTTATTGATTTTCATCGTTATTCCGAAGTTCTCGGTTTGTTTTTCTGTGTACCAAAATCCTGCCATCTATAATCAAACTCCTTTTCGCTCAATTTAAAACTCCTTAAAAAAGTATAAGTCTTTTCGACAAAAGTGCAATATTTTTTTGCACAATGTCCTTTACCCGCTGCGCTTGGCGCTACACGCAAAATAAAAAGGTTTTCTGCACAGGGAATTTTTCCCTTCACAGAAAACCTTTTTATCCTGATGATGCGGAGAAAGAGACATGAGGCATTGGGCTTGGGTTTTCTCGCAATGGCTCACGGCACTTGCTCGCACTTCAGGTGTCCTAGCTTTCTATTCAAAAGCTGTAGTTCTAGTGTACTGCCTTTCTTTGCCAACTTCAACTGCCTGCGGATGGCAAATTCAAATGTCACAATTCAGTCAATAAATTACCTTTTTTACCCATTTAAATCTTGATGCAATTGTTCGCTGCTGCGCTCCCACATTTCAGGATTATGGCTCTTCAAATAATCAGCCAACACCCGCTTCGACGCTTCGTCCATTTGGCCAACGACGATTTTGCGTTTCATGGACTTGTCCATCAAATTGACGTGCTCCGCCAACATCTTGTAGCCGCGGCGTTTTTCCCGGTTGACGACCATTTCGCACGCTGTGACGCCCGCGTAATATGGACCTGCCGGATTAAAGTCGATGGTGATCCAGATGAGCCAATACGGCTTGCCGCCTTCTGAGTCCTCGCGGTTGACCGTAAACTTGATGCCGCGCTCAACTTGGCTCCGCGCATGCATCGCGCCGATGTCGATAAATGCTTCGCCTTCTTCGATGTCGATGAACAGCGGGGAAACATTTTCCAATGACAGCGAACCGATGCCGTAGCCTTTATGGCCGTCGGTCGGATCGTTCTTTATAATGGTGAAGCCTACTTTTTGTTTTGGTTTTTCTTCGTTTGCCATGTGTCTATTTCCTCCGTTCTGATATGATTGAGTTATCTTTATCAAGGCTGGTTAGTATTAGTGCAGGTATTCCGCAACACAGCTGCGAAGGTATTGACCCAAGAATTGGGGGAATACCTTCGCGACGAAGCGCAAAGCGCTGCAGGAGCACATATTTTTTCCCGCAGGCGTCTCCGCTGGGTTGCTTCATATCAACAATACAATTCATCTAAGCCTAATTTAAAAAAGGAGCTGTATCCATTATGCCATACGTAACTGTCAAAATGCTCGAAGGCCGCACGGAAGACCAAAAACGCGCGCTGGTCGAAAAAGTCAGCCAAGCCGTTTCAGAGACAACCGGCGCACCGATCGAAAACGTCACTGTCTTTATCGAAGACATGAAGAAAACCGATTACGGCGTTAAAGGCAAGCTGTTCAGCGACATCTAAAAAGCGTTCATCCGCTTGGTTATACGAAAAAACTCCCGTCATGGGAGTTTTTTTATTGCCTGTAGTGAAACTCGCGACGGGCCTTTTCATTTCGCTTTAGCGCACTTTCATGTCTCGAAGCTAGCGCAGCGTTGCAGGGACAGAGACAGGCGGACGCTTTCCGCGGGCACGGCTTCAGCCGCTTCCCTCGCTGCGAAAACCGTTGCTCCTGCAGCGCTATGCGCTTCGTCGCAAACAAGTTGGGCAAAATCCTTTTGCCCAACTTGTTCGCCGTCTTCCGCTTCATTCAGTAGTGTTTCTTAATAACTAGTTATTTCTTTGATCTAAGAACTTTAAAGATACACGATCTGTAGTTCAAAACTAGTATCCAGATATGGAGCAAGACAGCTTCGACTCCCAAGGGAGCAGCAAAGCGATGCAGTGCCGAAATCCACTCGGGCGTCAGCACGAGTTAGTTCGGCGCAAGCCCGCAGGAAAGCGGGGCTGTTTTGCGGACTATCGACTTCACCTGTTTTTCATAAAAACTTTGCCAACACCCAAAAAACCAGCAGAAGCTCAGGCTTCTGCTGGTTTTTTATTGGCGAATGCTTTATAGGTCGACTTGATCTCCAAGTAACTTTCCATTTCCTCGATAACCTGATACAAAGCCGCCATCGCCAGGAACTTCTGGTGGTTGTCCGGCAGCGGCATCTTC
>DATISS010000158.1:0-24159 GCA_035468565.1 Planococcus sp. (in: firmicutes) | reverse complement strand
AGGGAAAGTAAATGAAAATATTGGAAATAAAAAAGGCCCGCTCAGGAAAATTCATCCTGTTGCGGGTCTTCTTCAGGTTTTTTCGGCAGAAATTCCGGCGTTCGGTCGAGCTGTTCGAGAAAACTCCTCGATTTCAGCCGGATTCCCGCCTGTTCTTCATAAATCGAACGAGTGATTCCTTTAATGAGCGATTTTGTTTCCTTTTTCAGCTTCAGTGAGCCGACGCGCTCGATCGGCACAAAATAGAATGTGCGGATAAGCTTGACGAGCGACGGGCTGAGCCGGATGATGTAGCGGTCGATATGGAAGCAGCGATGGCATAAGAAGCCCATTTCCTGGAATGAAAATGCGAATTCGCCATCTGTCGCCCCGCAGTTCGCGCATTGGTGGAGCGTCGGCGTCAAACCGGCGGTCGGCAGCATCTTCCATTCCACGAATAGCGAAATCGCTTCCGGGTCGTAATCTTCTTCAATTGCGTGCAGCGCCTGATACAAGAGTTCGTAAATGGCTGGCTGCGGTTCATCCTGCTCTGTCAGCCGATCGATTAGTTCGACGATATAGCTCGCATAGGCGGTTTTCATGATGTCTTCCCGGATATGGCGCAGCGATTCCAGCTGGTCACCGGCCTGCAGCGTTCCCATCCCTCTGCCTTTGAAAATGGAGAAGCTGCCATGCGTGAAAGGCTGCGTTACCGCTGCCAAACGGCTAGACGGTTTTTTCGCGCCACGCGCCATGCAAGTGATCTTGCCGGCGTCGCGCGTGAACAAAGTGACGATTTTATTGTTTTCACCATACGGACGGGCGCGGATCACAATACCTTCTAATTGATTCAGCATAAGCCGGCTCCTTAGTATTCGTCGTCTCTAAACCCGAAATCGCGGAGGTGCATTGCCTTGTTGCGCCAGTCTTTTTGTACTTTGACCCACAGCTCCAAATACACTCTTGAACCAAGCAGGTTCTCGATGTCTTTGCGGGCGCGTGAGCCGATTTCTTTCAATAAGACGCCCTTTTTGCCGATGACGATGCCTTTTTGGGAATCGCGTTCGACCATGATTATCGCCTGGACGCGGATCATGTCTTCGTTTTCAGTGTCCGGCGCGATTTTCTCAATTACGACGGCAATTGAATGCGGAATTTCTTCGCGCGTCAAATGCAGCGCCTTTTCACGGATCAATTCAGAAATGATGAAACGCTCCGGGTGGTCCGTTACTTGGTCGGACGGATAATATTGTGGTCCTTCCGGCAGCCGTTCAGCAATTTTCGCCAAAAGGTTGTCGACATTATTGCCTTGGATGGCCGAAATCGGCACAGCTTCAGCAAAATCGAATTCTTTTTTGTAGGATTCAATGATTTTCGGCAAATCGTCGGGATGGACCTGATCGATTTTATTCAGCACCAGGAAAACTGGGACGTCGATGCCTTTAAGCATATCCAGTACGTAACGGTCCTGCTTGCCGATGCGCTCATCTGCACTGGCGACAAAAAGCAGCACATCCACTTCACGGAACGTATTTTTTGCTACTTTCAGCATGAAATCGCCCAGTTTATGGCGTGGTTCGTTGATGCCTGGCGTATCGATGAAAACCATCTGGCTTTCGTCCGTCGTTACGACGCCTTGCACTTTATTGCGGGTCGTCTGCGGTTTATCGCTCATGATGGCGATCTTCTGCCCCACGACACGGTTCAAGAATGTCGATTTCCCGACATTCGGGCGGCCGATAATCGAAATGAAACCTGATTTGAAGCCTTTATTATTTTCCTGCTGCATAATCTAAATCCTCCGTTGAAAACGCGCCTGGAAGCAGTGCGTTGACTGTCGTTTCCTGAACGTCGCCTTGCAAATTTGTCAAGAATACCGGCATATCCGGCGCACAGAATTCCGCAATTACTTGGCGGCATGCTCCGCACGGTGATACCGGGCCTTTTGTATCGGCGACGATTGCAATCGCTGCAAAGTCCTTGTCGCCTTCTGATACGGCTTTGAACATTGCTGTCCGCTCCGCACAATTGGTCATTGAGTAAGCTGCATTTTCGATATTGCAGCCGTGGTACACTTTTCCGCTTTTGGTAATCAGCGCGGCACCGACCTTGAATTTCGAATACGGCACATATGCCTGTTCGCGTGCAGTTATTGCTTCTTTAATCAATTGTTCTTTTTCCATTGCGAATCACCTCTGTAAGTTAAAACCATTTTGGTAGAAATATTAGTATACCAATTATAGCACTTGCGGCGGCAAATACCAAAACTGCGCCCGCCGCAATGTCTTTCGATTCTTTTGCCAAAGGATGCCGTTCCGGCGATGCCAGATCGACGACCCGCTCAATCGCGGTATTAATCATTTCGAGCGCAATCATTCCACCGATCAACAAGATGATTATCAGCCATTCCGCGCTGGAGATGCCTGTCATTGCAGCCGCCAAAATCACCGCAACCGCAGCCGCCAAATGGAATTTCAT
Organism: Planococcus sp. (in: firmicutes); assembly: GCA_035468565.1. GTDB lineage: Bacteria > Bacillota > Bacilli > Bacillales_A > Planococcaceae > Planococcus. Next base: position 21,702 of record DATISS010000158.1, on the reverse strand, counting down.
GTTACTCTCGCGCTTAACAGCCGCGGCAATCCCTTGGCCCGCAAACTTGAAGGAACGGAAAAACTTATTCCCCTCCATGCTCGCCACGCGTTATGCCGAGTGAAGAAAGGATTTCCTTTTGCTTGGAAAACATCTCCTTTTCTTCTCTTTCGTCCATATGGTCATAGCCGAGCAAATGCAAAAAGCCGTGGATCGCTAAAAAACCGAGCTCGCGTTCGAATGAATGGCCGTAATCCGCTGCCTGTTCTTTCGTGCGATCCAGCGAAATGACAATGTCCCCGAGCATGCGCGGCTCTTCGGATCCGACGATTACTTGTTCGCCTTCACCCAATTCTTCCATAGCGAACGAAATGACATCAGTCGGCGTGTCCTTGCCTCGGTATTCTTTATTGATTTCCTGGATGATGTCGTTCGTCACAAAAGTCACGGAAACTTCCGCTTCTCCTACATTTTCCGTCTCTGCAGCGTGCTTCAGCACTGTTTCCACAAATGACAGTTCGCTGTTTTTCAACGTTTCTGTTTCGTCCATCAAATCGATTGTCAGCATGCGTGACCCTCCCATTATTTTGTTTCTGTCGGATACTCGATACGAGAATGGAAAATTCCATTCAAGGTTTCGCACATAACCTGTTTGATCGCGTGGATTTCTTTCATGGTCAGTTCACATTCATCGAATTGCCCATCTTTCAGTTTATCTTCTACAATCGCATTGACCAATTTTTTTATTTTTTCTGATGTTGGCTCTTTCATTGACCGCACAGCCGCTTCCACGCTGTCCGCCACGGAAATGACTGCAGCTTCTTTCGACTGCGGCTTCGGCCCCGCATAGCGGTATTCTTCTTCAGTAAGCGAAGGATCTGTTTCTTTCGCTTTGTAATAAAAGAATTTCAACAAGCTCGTGCCATGATGCTGTTCCGCAATATCGACGATTTCTTTCGGCATCTTGTGCCCACGCAGAATGTCCGCGCCAAGCGAGCCATGCGCGATGATGATGTCGCGGCTCATTTCAGGCGGCAGTGAATCATGCGGATTTTTCATATGGACCTGGTTTTCGATGAAAAATTGCGGCCGCACCGTTTTACCGATGTCGTGGTAATAGCAGCCGACGCGAGCAAGCAGCCCATCCGCTCCAATTGCCTCACACGAAGCTTCTGCTAGATTCGCTACCATGACGCTGTGGTGGTAGGTTCCCGGTGTTTCCATTAAGATGCGCTTGATCAACGGATGGTTGGGGTTCGACAGCTCGATCAGCTTCATCGTCGACAACAGTCCGAACGCGATTTCAAAGAATGGCAGCAAACCGATCGCCATCGCTCCGGAGGCAATCCCCGATACGAACGCGGCGGCGAAGTAAAATCCGATTTCTTGCCAGCCGTACTGGCTTTGGGCGATCAATAAATAAAAACCGATGAACAGCGCGTTGATGGCGGCAACTGCCAAGCTTGTCTGCAGCACTTTGCCGCGGCGCCCTTGCTGGTCAATCAAATAAACACCCGCCAATCCACCGAAGAGGATGTAAAGCGTAATTTCCATCTGCATCGTGAAGGCACTGCCCTCATGCAACATCATACCCCCGATGGCCCCTACTAAAAATGTCACATAAACCGCTGCCCGTTCATCCAGCACTAAACGCACAAGCATGCCCGCTAGTGCGGAAGGAAACAGGAACGCGATAATGACATCGAAATTGCCGCTGACGGATGCCACCAACTTCATCAATGACAAGTTAATCAGCAGCACCGCGCTGATGACGAGCAGATAAGTCATTTTGTTCAAACGGGGATTTTCGCTGCGCTTTACGATGACGGCCAAAATTCCGATTGCGATAAGCACGAACAGCGCGAGCCCAAAGACCGTTTTATAATCTGCCTGTTCCTGCGCCATGCCGCTCAATTGCAGCTGGCGATAAATTTCCTTATCCACAACCTGGCCTTCCTGCACGAGGACTTGGCCTTGAAGGATCCGCGTCGGCTCGATGCTGGCCATAGCCTGCTCGGCATGCGCTTGCGTCAGTTCCTCATTGATGATGTCCGTCGGGACGACCGCGAAACGGCCGATGGAGATTGCCGCCTGCAGGACAGACGCCGGTATCCCGGTTTCCTCGCGCAATTGCTGCTCGACGGTGTTGCGGACCCCCGAAATTTCATCCAGCCGAACCGGTTCGGCAAGTTCAACTTCCACAAGCCGCTTGATGATCTGTTCCATTCTTTGCAAGCTTTCTTCCGGCAGCATCAGCAGTTCACGCTGCATCTCTTCCGTCAGCCGAAGGCCGTTGTCGCTCGTCTCCATAAGCCGTAAGCTTTCACTCAAAGCGCCCAGCATTTCGGACATCTCCGGCGCTTCTTCCGGCTCCTGCCCAAGAACCATGCTGGCTTCTTTGATATAGCCAAATAGCGACTCAATAAGCGCTAGTTGATTGTCTGCACTTTCCTCGTTGAACTGATAGCTCGGCGAGATTTCTGCCGCTGCCCTTTGCCTTTCTTGCTCTGTCCTGATAGGGTCTTCCACCGTTTTCGCTGAACGGATCGTTTCGTCCGACAGCTGGAACAATTCGACGTCATAGCTTTCGCCCGCCACTGAGCTATATAGGAAGCCGAAAACTACCAAGCCGATACCCAGCAGCACCGCCGTCGAAATAAACCGGTACCCCGCTTTTTTATCTAATCGCTTCCACCGTTCTGCCATAAAGACACCCCGCTTCTAGTCTTTCTATCATAACAATTAAAAGCGGGGATATCACGGAAGTTTTCTATATATTTGAAATTTTATGCATAAATTGACCAGAAAAAACCAGCCTAAACAGGAGGCTGGTTTTCATATGCTTCAATAATTTTTGAGACGAGTGGATGTCGGACGACATCGCCGCGCTCTAAGTATTGGACGTGGATGCCGCCTACGCCTTGCAATACCTTTTCAGCTGCAATAAGCCCCGATTCCGCTCCACGCGGCAAATCAATCTGGGTCTTGTCACCCGTGATGATCATCTTCGAACCGAAGCCGAGCCGCGTCAGGAACATCTTCATCTGGGCTTTTGTGGTATTCTGCGCTTCATCGAGAATGACGAAAGCTTCGTCGAGCGTACGCCCTCTCATATAGGCGAGTGGAGCCACTTCGATCGTTCCGCGTTCAATGAAACGATTGGTCTGCTCCAAGCCAAGCACATCGTGCAGGGCGTCATACAATGGCCGCAGGTACGGATCGACTTTCTCCTTCAAATCACCCGGCAGAAACCCGAGGCTTTCCCCTGCTTCGACAGCGGGGCGGGTCAGAATAATTTTTTTGACATGGCCATTTTTCAAAGCTTGGACGGCCATTACGACCGCCAAATACGTTTTGCCGGTTCCGGCAGGCCCGACCGCAAAAATCAGATCATTACTGCGGATACCGCGGACATACTCGCGCTGGCCGATTGTTTTCGCACGGATAACTTTTCCGGCGGCATTGCGTGCCACTTCTTCGTCGTATAATTCAGCGAAATATTCAATCGTTCCGGCTTTCGCCATCTCAATCGCTGAAACGATGTCGCGCTGGTCGATGTTGATGCCTTTGCGGATCACTTTCAGCAACTGCTCTATTAATAATTTACCGACTTGCTTGCCTTCTTCCGAGCCTGACAGCCGGATGACTTCACCGCGGGTAATTATTTGGATTTGTAGCGCTTCTTCGATCAATGTCATGTGGTTATCGGAAATCCCCAGCAGCAATACCGCTTCGTTCGGATCCTTCACATGCAGTTCTAATAATGGGTTGTCTGTCATGTAGTCGCTCCTTGAAATTTCAAATTTTTTATAAAACAACTGTATCATTTATGAGGAAGAATTGTAAAACAATTTCATTTTTCATTATGTTACATAATAATATTATTATATACAAAAAAACCGGCCCGTATTTCAGGCCGGCTTGCATTCATCTTTTTGACTTCGGTGGCAGCAGGATTTCCGAAAAAATGATCGCCTTCTGTAAATCTTCCGCTTTTAACGGGAATATCTCGGATAACTCTTCCTTCTTGCGCATATCGCGTACGACTTCAGGCGCTTTATGGGCGGATAGCCTGCCAGTTGAAGCGAGCGGTTTCATAGCCTGCTGGATTTCTCGCTGCGGCAATCTCGCTTTCGCTTGGTCGACTTTATCCATGACCTTTTTCGCCTGTTCCGGATGCTCTTGCATCTGCGTCTGTAATTCGCCGTACTTTTCTCTGGCGTAGTCCTCAACCCGTCTAAGGGTGCGCTGTCCGGTTGTCGCCGGGGCACGCCGCCTTTTGTCGGGCGTTTCCTGGCCGTCTGGTTTTTTGTTGTTGAAAAATGCGCCAATCGCCATGATGACGAGTGCCAATATGAGACCTTCCATGCGAAAACCTCCTTTGCCGGCGGCTATTATTTATCGTCTGATTTATCAGTACCGGTCCGTGCAATTGAATCTCTCATGCTTGTGTCCGCTTGGACGTTTTTATAATTGATGTAATCCATGACGCCGAAATTGCCTGCACGGAGTGCTTCTGACATCGCCATTGGAACTTCGGCTTCCGCTTCGACAACCTTCGCTCTCATTTCGACAACTTTGGCTTTCATTTCCTGCTCGCTGGCAACGGCCATCGCGCGGCGTTCTTCGGCTTTCGCCTGAGCGATTTTCTTATCGGCTTCTGCTTGTTCCGTTTGGAGTTCAGCGCCGATGTTTTTGCCGATATCCACATCCGCGATATCGATTGACAGGATTTCGAATGCCGTACCTGAATCGAGCCCTTTGGCAAGTACTGTCTGTGAAATCAAATCCGGATTTTCAAGAACTTTCTTATGACTTGTGCTTGAACCGAGTGTTGAGACAATCCCTTCACCAACGCGGGCAACAATCGTTTCTTCACCCGCACCACCGACCAGGCGGTCGATGTTCGCGCGCACTGTGATTCTGGCTTTCGCTTTTACTTCAATTCCGTCCATCGCGACACCGGCGATAAATGGCGTTTCGATGACTTTCGGATTTACTGACATCTGCACGGCTTCTAAAACGTCACGCCCTGCCAAGTCGATTGCTGCTGCGCGTTCGAACGGCAATTCGATGTTGGCACGGTGAGCCGCGATCAATGCATTGACAACACGGTCGACGTTACCGCCGGCCAAGTAATGGCTTTCCAATTGGTTAATCGTGACTGTCAAGCCCGCTTTAGATGCTTTGATCAGCGGGTTGACAATGCGCGATGGAATAACGCGGCGCAAGCGCATCCCGATTAACGTGAAAATGCTGATTCTGACGCCTGCAGCTAATGCTGAAATCCATAACGTGATTGGCACAAACGTAAAGAAAATAGCGAGAACGATGATTATGCCGATAATTATTGCCCCTAAACCTATTGCTTCAATACCCATAAAAATTATTCCTCCTCTTCTTTTTCAAGCTCGCGCACAACAATGCGCGACCCTTCGACCTTAATGATTTTCACTTGCTTTTTCGGATCGATAAAGCGGCCGTCTGATACGGCATCGATCCATTCGTCATCAAGCTTGATCGTTCCAGATGGCCGTAATGCTGTTTCTGTCAACGCTAGCCGGCCGACAAGCTCCGGACGGTTGACCGCCGATACATAACCGCTTTTGGTGTCGGTTGCATCCGTTAAAATCAGCCGCTTGAACAAATGCGGCCGTTTGCCGAAAAATTTCACTATAATCACCATCCCTGCTGTAGCTGCAATCATTGCGATAAGTATTGAGATGGCGGTGGTCAAGGGATCCCCGCCCGCCAAAAAGATGCTGCCGAGCACTGCGGCGATTCCCAGAATGCCGGCAATACCGCCCGGCACAAAAAACTCGGTGATCAATAGACCTAATCCGATGACCAGCAGGACGATTGATTCATAGCCGGCCAATCCCGCCACCAGATGCCCGTAAAAGAATAGCATCAATGAGAACAGGCCCAAGAACCCCGGTATGCCGAGCCCCGGTGTAAACAATTCCAGCAGCAAACCGAGCGCTGCAATCGTCAGCAAAAACGGTACGACGACAGGATTTGTCAGAAACCTCGCCAATGTCTCGGAAAAGGTTTCATCTACGGCAACTAGCTGTGCATCTTGCCAGCCCTTCGCCGCGAGCAATTCTTCTATGGAAGAAACTGTCCCTTCCGAATAGCCCACTTCTTCCGCTTCCGATGCGTTCAAAGTCAGCAGTTGCCCTTCTGCAGCCTGCAGCTCAGGAAGGTCGATTCCAGCATCCGCCATCGCCAATGCATACAGCGGATCGCGCCCTGACGAAGCGGCAGCATTTTCCATTGAAGAAAGCCAAGCGCTGTTCGCTTTATCTGCTGCCGCATTGCCGGCCTGGTCGATCACTTGTGCAGCGCCCATGCGGCTGTTCGGATGCATGTAGATCTCATCCGCATTCAACGCCAGGAAAGCTCCCGCCGACAAGGCATCCCGATTGACAAAAGCAATGGTGTCGAGTTGCGTATCGCTTAGCAGCCTAGCAATTCCGTCTGCCGCGTTGACAAAGCCTCCCGGAGTATCAATTTCAAAAATGACCGCTTCCGCGCCCGCTTCTTCCGCTTCCTCGAGCGCCCGTTCAATAAACGCCTGCAGGCCACGCTCGACCTCGTCTTCAATCGGTACGACATAGACAGTTGGTCCGGCAGCGCTGAATGCCGGCAGCAGCATTGCAAAAGATAATAACAGTAATCCAAAAGCCACAAAGGCTTTGACGCTGCGCAAAGGAATCGCTCCTTTCATTTTACTGCTGTCTTATTCTACGTTCAGCAGCGGAAATGGTTTCACATTCCGCTGATATTTCTATTATAAATGAAACATTTCCCAAAAACGAAAGAATGCGCTTACAAAATGTGATGCTTTCAGCAAAGAGTGATTAATTTATGAACGGCTGGCGGCATCTTTCGCCCAAATCCAAAAATGGAATAGAAAAACCGCCTGCACAGGGAATGTGCAGACGGTTTAGGCTGTCGTTCATATTTTTTAATAGTCGATTAAAAGTAAAGTCAATTAAAATTTACGTTTACGCGCAGCTTCTGATTTTAATTTGCGTTTCACGCTCGGTTTATCATAATACTCGCGCTTTCTTACCTCTTGCATTGTTCCGGATTTAGAAACAGTGCGCTTGAAGCGGCGAAGAGCATCTTCAATTGATTCGTTTTTACGAACATTTGTTTTTGTCATCTCTTTTTCCCTCCCTCCGAACACACGTTGAAGCAGATAACAACTAGTGTTATATACTATAAAATTATAACGCAATCCGTATCTTAGGTCAATACTTAATAATCGGAACTTGAAGTTAAGCCCTGCATGATCTGCACGCCCGAGCTGGCTCCAATGCGAGTCGCTCCGGCTTCGATCATCGCTTGCAGATCTTCAAGGCTTCTTACGCCGCCTGATGCTTTCACTCCAATATTTGGGCCGACAGTTTCGCGCATGAGCTTAACATCTGCAACTGTTGCACCGCCGGTCGAGAAGCCGGTCGAAGTCTTGACAAAATCCGCGCCCGCTTCTTTCGATAAGCGTGACGCAGCCGCTTTTTCCTCGTCTGTCAAAAGGCATGTTTCGATGATCACTTTGACGATTGCTTTGCCTGTCGCCGCTTCCACGACCGCTTTAATATCATTTTTCACCAGTTCTTCGTCGCCGCTCTTCAATGCGCCGATGTTGATGACCATATCGATTTCTTCCGCACCTTTCGCAATCGCGTCAGCCGTTTCGAATGCTTTTGTTTCTGAAGTCGAAGCGCCGAGCGGGAAGCCGATTACTGTGCAGACTTTGACCGGGCTGTCAGCCAATTCCTTGGCGGATACCGATACCCAAGCAGGGTTAACGCAGACAGATGCAAATTTATATTCAGCAGCCTCTTGGCAAAGCTTGACGATCTGCTCTTTTGTAGCCTCAGGCTTTAATAATGTGTGGTCAATATAAGAAGCGATGTTTGTCATGTTCAAAACTCCAATCTGTTTTTCGTATTATTCTCCTTCATTCACTCGAATTCATAAGACATTGCGGCCAATGCATATAAAGGAGCTGTTTCGGTGCGCAGGATCCTCGGACCGAGAGATGTGAAGATGGCGCCGTTCTGTTTCAAGGCTTCCACTTCATTTTCTGAAATCCCACCTTCCGGACCGAATATCAAAAGGAAAGAACTTTTATCATACAATGATTTTAAAATTTCGGCAAACCGCGTCCTCGCGCTATCGCGGGCCGTTTCTTCGTACGCGACGATGACTGCGTCGTAGTCCGCCGCCTTTTCCAATAATTGCTTGAAGCTATGGACGCTGTGTATTTGCGGAACGTGCGTCCGGTGGGATTGCTCTGCCGCTTCTTTCGCAATTTTCTCCAGCCGGCTGCGTTTCTTGTCGCTTTTGCCCGCATCCCATTTGACGATGGAACGCTCTGCCGCAAACGGAATCATTTCGTGCATCCCGAGTTCTGTGGCTTTTTGCACGATAAGATCGAGTTTGTCGCCTTTTGGCAAACCGCAGGCGATGGCAACCCGTTTCGGCATTTCCACTTCTGCATCGATTGCCTGCCCGACTTCCGCTCTAACGTCAAAGTCCGCAGCCTTGATTGTTGCAAGAAAAGCGCTTTCTTCAATGACCGCTATGAATTGGTCGCCGATGCGCTGGCGCATAACTTTGGCGATGTGCTTCGCATCATCGCCAGTTATCGTTATTATTCGGTTATCGGGAACTTTGCCTTCTATAAAATATCTCTGCATTTCCGCACCCCGTTATTCCGGTTTTTTTGAAATAATCGTTACCCAGTCTTCCATCATCATGACGTCCTCAATGACGAAGCCGGAAGCCTCAAGCGCTTCTTTCACATCATTCTTTTTAGGGGCTATGATTCCCGACGTGATGTAATGGCCACCCGGTTTCACAACTTGGAACGCGTCATCCGTGAATGAAATGATGATTTCAGCCAAGATATTGGCGACTACGACATCACCCGGCTCTTTGATCGCGTCCAGCAAATTGCCTTGGACGACCGTTGTCCGGTCCTGCACTCCATTGAGCGTGACGTTGGCTTTTGCGGCTGTGACCGCTACATCATCCAAATCGAGCGCATGCACATGGGACGCACCCAGCAAAGCCGCGCCGATTGCCAAGACGCCAGAACCTGTGCCGACGTCGATGACGAGCTGCCCGGGCTTGACTGTCTTTTCAAGCGCCTGCAGACTCATGACCGTCGTCGGGTGGGTGCCAGTGCCGAACGCCATGCCCGGATCCAGTTCGATGATCAACTCATCGCTCGATACCGTTTCATAGGTTTCCCATGTCGGGACGATCGTAAAGCGTTGGGAAATTTTTACCGGATGGTAGTATTTTTTCCAAGCGGTCGCCCAATCTTCTTCATCCACTTCACTGATTGTGACAAGATTGGCACCGATATTGATGTCATAGCTAACCAGGTTATTGATGGCCAATTTGATGGCATCGATCGTTTCCCCCAAAAAGCTGTTGACGGGCAGATAGGCCTTCAGGATGACGCCATTTTTCGGAAAATCATCTGGATTCAGCGAATAAATTTCGCCGAATTTGTATTCGCGCTCTCTCGTCAAATCCTCCGCATCTTCGATGACGACGCCACTTGCACCCGCTTCATGCAAAATATTGGAAACGGGTTCAACAGCTTCATTCGTCGTATGGACTGCTAGTTCTGACCATTTCATTTAGGACCGGCTCCTTTATTCACCTTTTATGGTGCGTTTGATTTTATCGAAAAGCGAACTGCCTTGCTCTTCCGGAATATCCCCGCTGATTTCAGCAAACTCACGAAGCAGCTGTTTTTGGCGCTCGTTGAGTTTCGTCGGTGTTTTGACGCGGATGACGATGTGCTGGTCGCCTGTGCCGTAGCCGTGAACATTTTTGACGCCTTTGCCTTTCAGGCGGAAACGGGCGCCGCTTTGTGTGCCGGCTGGGATCTTAAGCTTCACTTTGCCAGAGACCGTTGGGACTTCGATTTCATCGCCGAGAGCTGCCTGTGCGAACGTAATCGGCAGATCCAAATAAATGTCGTCGCCTTCCCGCTCGAATTCTTTATGCGGTTTGACGCGGAACACGACGTAAAGATCTCCTGCCGGCCCTCCATTGACCCCCGTGCCGCCTTGGCCTGATACGCGCAATTGCTGGCCATCGTCGACGCCTGCAGGGATTGTGACTTTGATTTTTTTCGTTTTGCGGACTGTTCCTTCACCGCGGCAAGTTGTGCATTTTTCCTCGATGATTTGTCCAGACCCTTGGCAATGGTGGCAGGCACGTCGGTTGACCATACGGCCAAACGGCGTATCCTGTGCAACATTCAACTGGCCGGAGCCTTCGCAATATGAACAAGTTTTTGGCTTCGTGCCAGGTTTAGCACCTGAGCCGTGGCATGTTCCGCATGTTTCGTCTTTAGGCAATTCAATTTCCGTTTCTTTTCCGAAGACGGCGTCCAAAAATTCGATTGTCATCGAATACTGAAGATCGTCGCCTTTTCTCGGTGCATTCGGATCGCGCCGTCTCGTGCCGCCGCCGAAGAACGTGCTGAAGATATCTTCAAATCCGAAGCCGTCTGCGCCGCCTCCGCCGCCAAATCCTTGGTTTGGATCCTGGTGGCCGAATTGGTCGTATTGTGCCCGTTTCTGGTCATCGCTCAGCATTTCGTATGCTTCTTTCACTTCCTGGAATTTTTCAGAAGCATCCGCCTCTTTATTGATATCCGGGTGGAATTGCTTTGACAATTTTCGGTACGCTTTTTTTATCTCTTCTTTAGAAGCAGTCTTGGATACCCCAAGCACCTCGTAATAATCTCGCTTGTTCATACGTCACTCTCCCTCTTGCAATCAACTGTTATTGTACACGGTTCTAATTGCGGTTGCAAAGACATTGAAAAAGCCAAAGCAGCTTGCTTTGCTTTGACTTTTTCATGTTTTTATTTTTTATCGTCATTTACTTCTTCAAAATCTGCATCAACGATATCATCGTTTTCAGGAGCGCCGCCTTGTTCACCGGCACCTTGCTGAGCTTGTGCAGCTTGCTCGTACGCTTTCATCGAAAGGCCTTGCAGGATTTCCTGCAATTTATCTTTCTTCTCGCGAATTGCATCGATGCTGTCGCCTTCAAGAGCCGTTTTCAGTTCATCGCGTGCTTCTTCAGCTTGTTTTTTCTCTTCTTCAGTTACCACTTCGCCAAGATCCGTGATCGTTTTGTCCGTTTGGAAAACAGCTTGATCGGCTTCGTTGCGAATTTCAACTTCTTCTTTCACTTTCGCGTCCGCTTCAGCGTTTTCTTCCGCTTCCTTGATCATGCGGTCGATTTCTTCGTCAGTAAGTGAAGTGTTCGACTGGATCGTGATCGTCTGCTCTTTTTGTGTGCCGAGATCTTTCGCTTTTACGCTGACAATACCGTTCTTATCGATGTCGAAAGTGACTTCGATTTGAGGCACGCCACGCTGTGCTGGTGGAATATCAGCCAATTGGAAACGGCCAAGCGTTTTGTTGGCTGCGGCCATCGGGCGTTCACCTTGCAATACATGGATATCAACAGCTGGCTGGTTGTCGGCAGCAGTCGAGAATGTCTGCGATTTTGAAGTCGGGATTGTCGTGTTGCGCTCGATCAATTTCGTGAACACGCCGCCCATCGTTTCGATACCAAGTGACAATGGCGTTACATCAAGCAATACGACATCTTTCACATCGCCGCTTAAAACGCCGCCTTGGATCGCTGCACCCATTGCTACTACTTCATCCGGGTTAACACCTTTATGAGGCTCTTTTCCAGTCAATTTCTTAACGGATTCCTGTACAGCCGGGATGCGTGTAGATCCGCCAACCAGGATTACGCGGTCCAACTCAGAAGCTGAAATGCCGGCATCTTTCAATGCTTGGCGTGTAGGCCCCATCGTACGTTCAACCAATGAATGCGTCAATTCGTCGAATTTCGCACGTGACATTGTCACTTCCAAATGCAACGGTCCAGCTTCGCCAGCCGTGATGAATGGCAATGAAATCTGAGTGGAAGAAACGCCTGAAAGGTCTTTTTTCGCTTTCTCAGCTGCATCTTTCAATCGTTGAGTCGCCATCTTGTCTTTTGAAAGATCGATGCCGTTTTCTTTTTTGAATTCCTGTACCAAATAATCGATAATCAATTTATCGAAATCATCGCCGCCCAAGCGGTTGTCGCCGGCAGTCGATTTAACTTCGAAAACGCCGTCACCCAATTCAAGAATCGATACGTCGAACGTACCGCCGCCAAGGTCATAAACCAGGACTGTTTCGTCTGTGTCCATTTTATCAAGGCCGTATGCAAGTGCTGCTGCAGTCGGCTCGTTGATGATGCGTTCTACTTCAAGTCCGGCAATGCGGCCAGCGTCTTTTGTTGCTTGGCGTTCTGCGTCATTGAAATAAGCAGGAACCGTGATAACGGCTCTTGTCACTTTTTCTCCAAGGTATTCTTCCGCATAGCCTTTTAAGTATTGAAGGATCATTGCAGAAACTTCCTGAGGCGAATATTCTTTGCCTTCAGCTGTTACTTTTTCTTGCGTGCCCATAAGGCGTTTAACCGACTGGATCGTGTTCGGGTTCGTGATTGATTGGCGTTTAGCAACTTCGCCGACTTGGCGTTCGCCATTTTTAAATGCTACAACAGAAGGAGTTGTACGGTTGCCTTCTGGATTTGGAATGATTTTTGGTTCGCCGCCTTCTAATACTGCGACTGCTGAGTTTGTTGTACCTAAGTCAATACCGATAATTTTGCTCATTTAAAATTCCTCCATTACTATTTTATTCGTTCACTTTTACCATTGCCGGACGTAGGACTCTGCCTTTGAGTGTATACCCTTTTTGGAGTTCCATTAACACAGAACCCGCTTCGGCTGAATCGTCTTTTTCTTGCATGACGGCCTGGTGGATGTTCGGATCGAACGCTTCCCCGACCGATTTGATTTCTTCAAGTCCCTCGCGTTTAACCGCTTCATGCAATGATTTCTGGACCATCTCGACTCCTTTTAATAAAGAAGACGATTCTTCGCTCCCTGTGCCCATTGCGAGGGCGCGATCGAAATTATCAAGGACCGGCAACAGATCTGCCAGCAATGACTGGGCGCGGAATTTCTCCGCTTCCTGCCGGTCTTTGACCGCGCGGCGCTTGTAATTGTCGAAATCCGCCATCAGGCGAAGGTATTTATTGCGTTCGGCTTCAAGTTCTTCACGCAATGTATCCATTTCGTCCACCGTTTGTTCTTCGGCAGCCGCTTCAGGCGCCTCCGCTTCGTTAGGCTCGACGGCCGTTTCGCCGGAAGCTACTTCTTCTTGTAACAGGTCTTCAGTAATCGTTTCTTCGTTTTTTGGAGCTTGCTTTTTCTTAGCCAAATCCAGTTCCTCCTTTTGTTCACTTGCCCCGCAGTAACCGGGTCAGTTCTTTGGACAGGTCGCCGCTTAGCGTATCCAGAAGCGTCACGACGCGTTTATAATCCATGCGCTTCGGACCTATTATAGCGATCGACCCCGTCTGTTCCTCACCAATTGCATAGGCGACGGTAATAACACTGCAATCTTCCATAGCAGACAGCGTATTTTCCGAGCCGATGCGGATCTGGAGTCCGAGGCTGCCGGCTGGCATGATCATCGGGATGTGCTTCGATTCTTCCATGACGTCCATCAGGTTTCTGATTTTGTGGATATCATGAAAGTCCGGCTGTTTCAAGATATTCAGCTTGCCGGCATAATAGACATTGTCTTCATGGGGCACCCCAACTGCTTGCCGGAAAGTTGAAAATAGTTCGGCGTAGCGGTTGACGTGCTGCCTGAATATCGACAAGGTTTCCTGTTCGAGCCGTATATGCAAGTCGTTCAATGAAACGCCTGCCAACCGCTCGTTCAGAATGTTGACCATCTTTTCGATATCTGACGGATCGAGGCCAGGCGGAATCGGGAATACCCGATTTTCGACATGGCCCGAATCAGTGACGATAATCGCCACCGCGCTGTCAGAGCCGAGCGGCACGATCGACAGCCTTTTCACCGTGTGCTTCCGGACATCAGGCCCGAGCAGAATCGCCGTGTAATTGGTCAATTCCGATAAAATCATCGCCGAACGTTTAATGACTTCTTCCGTTTCAGCGATTTTATCATCGAAGATCGACTGCAGCTGCAGGATATCCTGCTTTGGCAGCGAACGCGGCGTCAGCATATGGTCGACGTAATAGCGGTAACCCTTTTGGGACGGGATACGGCCCGAGGAAGTATGGGTCTTTTCCAGAAAGCCCATCTTTTCCAAGTCGGCCATCGCATTGCGTATTGTTGCCGGGCTGAATGGAAGTTCGGATTTTTTTGATAGTTGGTTCGATCCTACGGGCTGAGCTGACTCAATGTAATCATCAACTATTACTTTCAATATGAGCAACTGCCGTTCTGTTAACATGATCATCACCTCTGTTAGCACTCTATGCGTTCGAGTGCTAATGACTATATTAAAATTAACAAATTCCAGAAACCTTGTCAACGGATGAGGTTCCTTTTTCGTATTTTTATTCCGCGTTGTGAATCATCGGTGTGCCGGATCGCTTTCCAGGCTGAAAAAAAGACGGCCCAAGGAATCTGGTCCGTCTCTTTTCCTGCACAGCCCCCTGTGCTTATTTTATGCGCCGAGAAGAAATTGCTCGAACACTTCGTTGCCGACAAATCTTCCTTTGCGCGTCAGTTTCAAGTGCCCGCCTTCGGTTGCAAGATTGCCTTTCGCGATTTCTTTTGACAGGATTTCACCGTATACCGCTTCGAGCGACTGCCCGAATTTTTCCTGGAACCGCTCAATCGATACGCCGTCCGTTTTCCGAAGCCCCAAAAACATTTCTTCTTCCATCTGTTCATGGACCGGCACTTTATGCGCATTCAACACCGGGCGCTGCCCTTCGTCGAGAGGCGCCATGTATTTTTTCAATGGGCCCGCGTTTGAATAGCGCACGCCGCCGACATAGCCATGGGCGCCTGCGCCGACGCCGATATATTCTGCATTGTCCCAGTAAAGGAGATTATGCTGCGACTGAAATCCAGGGCGCGCGAAATTCGAAATTTCGTATTGCTGCAGGCCGCGGGCTTCCATTTCATTCATCAGCTTACCGTACATATCGGCTTCCAGATCTTCTGTCACCGTGTTGAGCTTGCCTTTGGTCATCAAATTATAGAAAACCGTTTTCGGTTCGATGATCAATGAATACGCCGAGAAATGCGGCAAATCGAATTCAAATGCTTGGCGCAGCGTATCTTCCCATTCTGCCATCGTCTGGCCGGGCAGGCCGTACATCAAGTCGAACGAGATATTCGTAAAGCCGACTTCGCGTGCATGACGGACGGCGTCATGGACATCATTATTGCTGTGCGTGCGGCCGAGCCGCTTCAACAGGTCGGCGTCGAATGACTGCACGCCCATGCTCAAGCGGTTGACTCCGCCGTCGAACAGCACCTGCATCTTCTCGCGCGTCAATTCATCCGGATTGGCTTCCGATGTCCATTCCAGATTTTCCGCCATCGGCACATATTCATGGATATACGCCAATAATTTACGCAGCTGGTCCGGCGTCAGCGAAGTCGGCGTGCCGCCTCCGAGGAAAATCGTCTCCAGCGGCTTGTCGAGCGCACCCTCCTGCTTCCAAAGCGCCAGCTCTTTCCCGACCGAATCGATGTAGGCATCCACGGGCTGATCTTTGAAGAATACTTTATTAAAATCACAGTAATGGCAAATCTGATGGCAGAATGGGATATGGATATACAATCCTTTTACCATGTCATCCCTTCTTTCTAAATAAGTTAAGTTAGGTATTTTTTATATTTCTTTGGATATTCCGCAAAAAATGCCTCGCTTGCCGCGGGCGAGCGCTGAGCCGCTTCGTCGCTGCGCTCCTGCAGGGTCTCAGCTGTCTCGCTTTTCCCGCAGGCGTCTCGGCATTTTTTGCTCCATATCTACATAAGTGGTGAATTATTTTAATTCTCTTGTTTTTTAAAGAGCTTATCCAGCGAAGAGGCGTTAAAGGGCTAGGCGGAGCTATGAGACGGGTGTTCTTCCCGGCTCATGGCGAGAGCCATGCCCAAAGCCGCTGAAGCGGTTTAAACACTCATTCTTCTTTATTCCAAAAACAATAACAAAAGGAGGCACAAAATCGGCCTCCTTCCCTCGATTTATTTTGATTGGTCATCCATTTTCAGGATGGCCATGAATGCTTCTTGTGGAACTTCGACAGAACCGACTTGCTTCATGCGCTTTTTACCTTCTTTTTGCTTATCAAGAAGTTTGCGTTTACGGGAGATATCGCCGCCGTAACATTTGGCAAGTACGTTTTTGCGCATCGCGCTGATTGTTTGGCGCGCGACGATTTTCTGGCCGATCGCTGCTTGGATCGGCACTTCGAATTGCTGGCGCGGAATCAAAGATTTCAACTTGTCGACAATGACCTTGCCGCGTTCGTATGCGAAATCGCGGTGGACGATAAAGCTCAATGCATCGACTTGTTCAGTGTTCAGCAAAATGTCCATTTTCACCAATTTCGATTCTTTGTAGCCAATCAGTTCATAATCGAATGACGCATAGCCTTTTGTGCCGGACTTCAACTGATCGAAGAAGTCGTAGACAATTTCCGCAAGCGGCAATTCGTAGATGATGCTGACACGTGTTGCATCGATATAATCCATCGTCAGGAAGTTGCCGCGTTTCTTCTGGCAGATTTCCATGACCGCACCGACGTAATCGTTCGGCACCATGACCGTCGCTTTTACGTACGGTTCATGGACAACGGCGATTTTCTGTGCATCCGGCATCATAGCCGGGTTGTCTATTTTCAAGATTTCCCCGTCTGTCATGTGGACGTCGTAGATAACACTCGGCGCTGTCGTGATCAAATCGATATTGAACTCGCGCTCGATGCGCTCCTGGATGATTTCCATGTGCAGAAGCCCTAGGAATCCACAGCGGTAGCCGAAGCCAAGCGCTTGTGAAGATTCCGGCTCGAATTGCAGCGCTGCATCATTGAGTTCCAATTTTTCGAGTGCGTCGCGCAAGTCATTGTATTTGGACGTATCGATCGGATACATCCCGCAATAGACCATCGGGTTTAGACGGCGGTAGCCTGGCAAGACCTCGGTCGCCGGGTTATTCGCCAACGTGATCGTGTCGCCGACCGTTGAATCGCCGACATTTTTGATACCGGCTGAGATGAATCCGACATCGCCGACCGTCAATTCTTCCTGCAATGCGGCATGAGGTGTGAAGACCCCTGTTTCGATAACCTCGAATTCTTTGCCGGAAGCCATCATCTTGATGCGGTCTCCCGGTTTCACTGTGCCTTCCATAATCCGGATGTATGCAATAACGCCGCGGTAAGGATCGTAAAGTGAATCAAAGATCAAAGCTTTCAACGGTGCGCTCGGGTCGCCTGTCGGAGCCGGAACTTTTTCCACAATCTGTTCCAGAATGTCTTCGATGCCGATGCCCGCTTTCGCAGAAGCGAGAACCGCTTCTGATGCGTCAAGACCGATCACTTCTTCTATTTCATGGCGGACGCGTTCAGGATCCGCAGCCGGCAAATCGATTTTATTGATGACCGGCAGGATTTCCAACTCATTGTCCAAAGCCAAATAAACGTTGGCCAGCGTCTGGGCTTCGATGCCTTGCGCCGCATCTACGACAAGAACAGCGCCTTCGCATGCAGCGAGGCTTCTTGAAACTTCGTACGTGAAATCGACGTGCCCCGGAGTATCAATCAAGTGCATGATATATGTTTCTCCGTCTCTCGCTTTATAATGCAGCTGTACAGCGTTTAATTTGATGGTAATGCCGCGTTCGCGCTCCAAATCCATGGAATCCAGGGATTGCGCTTTCATTTCACGGGAAGTCAGAGCTTCCGTTTTTTCCAATATGCGGTCTGCTAGTGTAGACTTTCCATGGTCGATGTGTGCGATAATGGAGAAGTTACGGATTTTGCTTTGGCGTGCTAATCGTTCCTCATGATTCATTCTCTTCACTCCTATATAAACTACTTTGAATTATAGCAGTAGACCAACTATTGAGCAATGATAGGCTGCTGAAATCATTTCAGTGTCAAGGCAAACTTCTTTGCACGTATCTATTGCAATCCGTTCCGCGATTTGATAAAATAATTCATGTTGTATAGAGACATAAAAGACAAGAGGCCATCGCGTCTCTGTTCCTATTTGTCTAGGAGGTGAAATACATGCCAAACATTAAATCTGCTATCAAACGTGTCCGCACGAATGAATCGAAAAACGCTCAAAACGCTCACCAGAGATCAACTATGCGTTCGACTGTTAAAAAAGCTGAGCAAGCTCTTCTTAACAAGGATGAAAACGCTAGCGACTCTGTCAAAGCAGCTATCAAACAGGTGGAAAAAGCAGCTTCTAAAGGTCTTATCCACAAAAACACTGCAGCTCGTAGAAAATCTCGCTTGATGAAACAAGCGTAAAAGACGAAAGACCGGTTCCCTTGGGAATCGGTCTTTTTACTTTGCGGATTTCTATTTAGGCTTTTCATTACGCTTCAGGCGGACGCTTTCCGCGGGCACGGCTTCAGCCGCTTCCCTCGCTGCGCTCAGTCCAGTGTCTTCAGCTCGCGCTGTTCCCGCTGGAGTCGCCGCCTTCCGCTTCATTCAAAGGTACCTCTTAATAGCAAATCTGTTCTTTTATCTCAAAATATAAAAAATACACTTTCGGCACTTTCTTGCGATTGTCCAGATATGGAGCTAAACAGCTGCGAAAACCGTACTGCTCCTGCAGCGCCATGCGCTTCGTCGCAAAGACTTGCCCTCGCATGCTTCGGGTAAGTCTTGCCTGCGGGGCAGCGAAGCGACGAGACAGCCGAGACCCCGGAAGCACGCGTTAGCGGACTGAGGAGGCTTGGCGCTCGCCCGCGGCAAAAAACATGTGCTCCTGCAGCGCTTTCCGCTTCGTCGCAAAGGTATCTCCCCAATTCTTGGGTCGATCCCTTCGTAGCTGTTTTGCGGAATATCGACATTCAATCAATATAAAAATTTTTACTTAACCTATTTTCTTATGAAAGCTGGGCTTTGCTGCGCGGCTGTTTGCGTTTCATCAGGAAAAATTCCAGGATGCGGTCGCGGTTGCCGCCTTGCGTTTTCAGCTGCAGGTCGATGTCAGCCAAATCGTTCAGAACTTCCAGCAGGCGCTGCTCCGGAATCTGCTGGCGTTTTTCAACCAATAGCTTGACCCGGTACGGATGGGCTTTCAGCTGCTTGGAAATGGCTTGAGCATGGTAGCCTTTTTTCTGCAAATAGAACACATGGACCATAAAGCGGATCTGCGACGCAAGCAGCGCCGTCAGTGCCACCGGCTCTTCTTTCTGCCGGATCAAGTCGTAATAGACGCTGAGCGCTTCGGAGATATTGCCATCCAAATATGCCTGCAGCATCTTGAAAGCGTCCTGTTCCAGCGTCCGTGCGGTCATCCTTTCAATCAGTTCGATTGTAATCTCTTCTTCTGACCCGAGATACAGCGCCATCTTTTCGATTTCTGATGACAGCAGCGTCAAGTTCGTGCCGGCCATTTCAATCAGCCGCTGCGCTGAGCGTTTTGCGATGTGCTTGTTGTAGCTTTTCGCCTCGTGCTCGACCCATACTTCGAGGTCGTTCGCCTGAAGCGGCTTCGCTTCGATCATCACCGCATGCTGTTTCATGAGCTTGGTGACTTTCTTGCGTTCGTCCAATTTCTCATAAGGCGCGACGAAAATCGTCACGGAACTGGCTGGCGGATGTTCGAGCCACGACTCAAGCATCTTCAAGTCGTGATCGATTTTATCTTTGCCGCGTTCAGCCGATCGCAGGAACGACGTGTTGCGCGCAATGATCAATTTCCGGTCGCTGAAGAACGGAATTGTATCCGCTTCATCTATGACGTGATCGACCGGCACCTCATCCAAGTCGAAATGGATGATCTCCGGTTCGCCATCGATCAATTTTTCTTTCAATAAATTCAAGGTTTTCTCGATGAAATAGCTTTCTGTCCCCACAATGACATAAACAGGATCGATCTGTCCGCTGCGGATGGCTTTCCATACTGAAGTGATCATGAATTGCACCCCCTTCGTCTACTATATCGGATTTTGGCCTTCCGTGGTAATTTGACATTTTTGTGTCGGCATCTTTTTTACGTTAATTAGTTTGACTTCAATCTAGATTTTTCCACACGGTTCACTTATAATTAGAGGGAATTAGGAGGGGTAGCAATGAATGAATTTGAACAGAATGTACAGTCGAAGCGTAACGACGCAATAGACGCTGGAATGGGGTTTGTTGTTTCATTCGGTTTCTTTGCATTTATCTTTATCACTGCGGCTGTCGTACAATTCGCAGCACGATGAATAGAAAAAAAGGTTCCCCTTATGCGGGGAACCTTTTTTATTTTGTTGAATATTAATGGATCTTATTTCGTTTCTTGCCCTTTTTGAGGGGCATTGTTTTTTAGCAACACTTTCAAGCCTTGGCCCATATCAGATGCCAGCACATAGTTGCGGTCCACAAATACGCCCCATACATCTGCTTGGTCCGGTGTGTATTGGCCGATTTGCTCGGGCTTGCTTGGATCCGTAATGTCGACTGCATAGACGCCTCCAGCATAATGGCTCAAATACAATGTGTTGCCTTGCACTTTTGGATCATGGACGGTATTGGCGAATGTCGGTCCATCTTCCACTTTTTCAGTTAAGTCCGTTTTAAACTCGCTCAAAAGTTTTGGATTCGATTTGTCTTTGATGTCAAAGATTCGCGTATACCCGTATGATTTTTCATAGCCCGGTTTTACCGGACTAGAAACTTCACGCGTTTCAATCAGGACATTCCCTCCTTTTGCCAGCGCTGCGGAATGTGCTGCACCTTGCTGTTCCGAAGAGAAATCTGTGCGTCCGACGAATACCGGATTTTCAGGATCTTTGATATCGAAGATGACGGTGCCTAAATCCCACATGGAGACATAAGCGAATTGCGCGTTATTGTCCGTGATGACGCTGTGATTGAAGACTGCTCTTGATTTGCCGTCCGGAGCTTTCCAGTTATAGCCGTTAAATGAGTCTGGCACTTCCGGCAATGAGCGCGGATCAAACTGCCAAAGCGTTTCCGGATTTGCTGGATTCGAGACATCGACAATCTGGAAATCCTTTTGTTCACCGCCACTGTAAAAATCTGCGTACGGATTCGACGCAAACACTAAAGCGCGGTCACCTTGCATTGTCAAGTAAAGTTCGTGCGTGCCGCGAGTGGAAGCATAAGTTTCCCAATATCCGAGTTTTTTCGGCTCAGCAGGGTCTGTTACGTCGTAAAGCAAGAATCCGCCTGACGTATCCGGATTATTCCGATTCAGCTGCTGCACGCTGACAACTGCCAGATCTCCTTTGAAGTGGGGTGTATTGATGCTCTTGACGATGACTTTTTCCTGCCATGTTCCCGGTACATCATCGTGTCCGAACACTGCTACTTCTTTCGGATTGGAAGGATCCTTTAAATCGAACACCCGAACGCCGCCATTCCCTCCATTTGCCGTATGGGTTCCAAGATAGGCATAGCCTTTATGGGCATAGACATCGGCTGTATTATTCTGCACGCCGTTTATTTCCTTGAGTTGGGCTGCAGCTGCTTCATTCAGAAATGAAAGATTCTTGGAACCGCTGATGCTTGGATCGCTTAAATTCATCATTTGTTCATTGGAGAAAACACTGCGCTGCCCTTTCGACATA
>DATISS010000157.1:0-14302 GCA_035468565.1 Planococcus sp. (in: firmicutes) | reverse complement strand
AGGAGGAAACTATGAAAACTCTAAGCAAAATTGTTACAGCAAGTGTCTTGGCATGGGGGCTATTAGGTGCCTCATCGACAAGCCATGCGAATGATATAGTGCCAGGCAGCGCTCTGGAAATTGAAATGCAAGCAATGATCGACCGCGGCATCCTTATGGGTTATCCGGACGGTTCGTACAAGCCATCTGCGAATGTGACGCGCGGGCAATTTGCCGCCTTTATCAGCCGTGCATTGGAATTGCCGGCAGGACCACATTCCTTCAAAGACGTAGCTGCCGATTCCAAACTTAACATAGAAATAGGGAAAGTGAACGCTTCAGGCATCATGGCAGGCTTATCGGAAGACCGTTTTGCTCCGGATGCGTTGATTACCCGTGACCAAGTCGCGATGACAGTCGAAAACATGATCAAATATACCGGCATGGAACTTACGCCGAAACGCACGGAATTTACAGATGCATCAGAACTGACGTCTGTTGCGCTTAACGCAGTTTTCAATATCGCAAATTATGAAATCGTCTTCGGTTATCCGAACAGCAAAGTTGCGCCGGTGACGTATTCATTCAAACCGAAAAACAACGCTACACGCGATCAGGCAGCCGCATTCATTTTCCGCTTCCTGAGTGCGCATGAAGCAACGCCGGTAGAAGATCCACCGATAGAAGAACCGCCGGCTCCAGAACCGCCGACAGTAGACACGAAATACTACCTCGGCTATGTGGAAAACGGCAAATTGGTGAAACAGGCATATGGCCATAACGCCTATCTTGCTGCTGCTGATTCGTTCAAAAATACTCCTTCAGCAGATGTGATCTACCAGGGAAATGAAATTATCCGCGTCAAATCGGGTGTTGCCTTCGCAGATCGCATCATCAACAAGCAAGGTGTCTATGCCAATATCTACTTAGACTCCGCTTTTACAAAGCCAGTTACATACATCGAATATGGCCGTGAAATCCGCTATATCGATGCCAACGACAAATACGTCAAAGTACAGGTAGGCGGCACCATTGGCTATGCGAAACACAGTGAAGTGGACTTCGTGCCAGCGGATTTGATGGTTGACCGCGACTATTACATCGTGAACCAATGGGGGACATTGACGTTCCACCAATACAATTACGCCAAAAAATCACCAGCCAGCTACTCGATCGGGCCGGCACCTGCAGATATGAAGCCGAACGTGAAATACTATAGCCAGGACGGCGCCCATTTCTCAGCCGGCACTCAGAAAGTCACGCACTATCCGTACTTCCAGTACCAGTCGATCCGTACGAAATCATCGTACACCGCCGCAGAACTTGACCGCTATATCCTGCAGCGGTTAAATGAAGTAAATAACATTTCCTCAAAATACCAAGGAGCTTCGACAAAGTCGAAATTGATCGGCACCGGTAAGGATTTTATAGCCATCCAGAACAAGTACAACGTCAACGCCTTGTACATGCTGGCAGCCGCCATGCATGAAAGTGACCTAGGAATGAGCGCGAACGCGCAGACGAAGAATAACTTGTTCGGCATCAAAGTTTACGATGCTGCTCCTGAAAACGGCACAGCCTATAAATTTGCGGTCGAAAGCATCAACGACTTCGCGCGCGATTACATGAATGGCCGATACGTCAATCCGTTCGGCGCTTATCCGAACGGCGCGGCACCGGGCAATAAAACATCCGGCGTCAACGTCAAATACGCTTCCGACCCTACTTGGGGATCTAAAGTTGCCGGCCACATGTTCCGAATCGATTTGGCACTTGGCAAAAAAGATTACGGCAAATATAAACTGGGCATTACAAATACCATCGGAACGAATGTCCGCAACGCACCACTTGGAGATGTGCTGTACAAATACAACCGCACTTACCTTGGGATAGGCGATGCGTTCGGTTATCCGGTCGTCATTACTGAAACGAAAAAAGCGTCAGATGGCTATGACTGGTATAAAGTCGTTTCCGATCTGAACCCTGACCATCCTTTGAATGGCGACGGTTTCGGATGGATCCGTTCCGACCTGGTCGACGTCATCAACTAATAGTAGCTCAATAGAAAAAGGCCCCTCATTGCGAGGGGCCTTTTTCTGGCTGCCGAGAAACTCTCGACAGCCCCTTTTTTGCTGATTGAAACGAGCAAACGTTGGAGAGGGCAAACGTCTCCCACGTTAACCGGTGTATCAGGCGATTTAACCCGTGTTAGCGAGCGGTCAACCGGTGTTGTTGGAAAGTTATCCTGTGTTGGTGGACGCTTAACCCGTGTTGCTCAATGGTTAATCTGTATAAGCAAAAAACAGCTGCATCGCTTCGCTAGCTTCGAGACACGAAAGTGCGCTGAAGCGAAATGCAAAGAACCATCCAAGTTCCTTGTCATATGCTAGCGCCGTGCAAGACCTATGAAGCGTTTAAATCCGGTAGGGTAGACGACGCGCAGGCTAGCAGCGTATATTACAATGCCGATCGGCACAAGAACTGCGAGTTGAATAATTGGAAGCCATTCCGTTGCCCCGAGCCCAAGCTTCGCGCCATAGACCGCGAGCCCCATCAAGGCAGCCGGGATAAGGACGCGCCATGACATTGCCAGGAAGCGCTTGAACTGGTCCATGCCGAGGTCTTTGTAGACCACGATCATCGATACCGTAAAGTAATAGACAGAAACGACAGACGCCGCAAACGCAAGCGCCGTGTAGCCGTATTTATCGACCAGCAGCCAGTTCAGCAGCAAATTGACCGCAATGGTCGTCACCGAAATGCGGAAGACGACCGCGGTTTTTCCGCGAGCATACATCGATTTCGATAAAATCAGCTGCATCCCCTGGAAAATGATGATTGGCAAGTAAAACAATAACGCTAAATGAGTGTTTGCGGTATCTTCTTCCGTGAAGGCGCCGCGCTCGTAAATGAATGCGACCACTGCGTCTCCGACAACGAACAAGCCGATCGCGATTGGCACAAGTGTCACAAAGGAAATTTCCATGCCGCGGAATACCGTATCCTTAAACTTCGCAAGGTTGTCGGTCTGCTCGGACATCAAGGTGAAGATGATGGCTGCAAGGGTCGCCGCATAAATGGCGTTCGGAATGCTGACAATCAGCTGCGAGTTGTTCAAATACGTAACCGCACCTTCAAATCCGGTGCCGGAAGCGAAGGCTTTATTGACAAATAAATTGACTTGGCCTACTACGGAATTGAGCAGGGAAGGCACAATCAGTATCAGGAACGCTTTGCGGAAATCCGATTCCATGCGCAGCGCCGGCTTCCAGGAATAATCGGAGCGGATCAGATAAAAGATCTGGATCGCTGCACCGACGATCGTACCGAAAACAAAGCCGTACGCAACGGAATAGATGCCCCACATATCGCTGAACAATAATGCGAACACAGCAGCCATCAACGTCGCTAACAACTTCGAAACGAGTGTCGGCACGAAGATGCGGCGTGATTGCAGATAAGACTCCAAAAGACCGGCCAATGCGATAAAGACCATGAAGACAAAGAACACTTCGGTCATTTCGACGGCAATCTTCTCAGCGCCGGCTGACATGTTCGGATAGATGAATGGCACAAGCGAGCGGGAACTGAACCAGCCGATAATGGAAACTGCTACAAATAACAGCACCGTCCAATTGAGCAATGCGTTGGCATTCGTGTCAGCTGTGTCTGTGCCATTTTTCCGGCGTTTGATATACAAGGGCAAAAAGACATTATTAAAGCCGGTGGCAATCATGGCAACGACTAGCGTGATAAACGAAAATGCCAAAAAATAGCCGTCTGTAGCATCGGACGCCCCGAATTCTTTTGCGACAATCGATTCCCGCAAAAACCCTGACAGTTTTAATAAGAGGGCAAGCCCGGTAGTCCAAATCGCCGCTTTCTTAAGACTCGACATCATTTTCCCTTCTTTCACATAAACATAAAACAGGCGAAAGGAACGATCTCCTCTCGCCTATGCATTATTTGGATAACGCTTTTTTATAAATAGCTTCGTATTTCTGGGCGGCTGCAAAATGAGAGTATTCAGCGATGATTTTTTCACGAGCTGCTTTGGCCAACTGCTGTCCGTAATCCGGATGGTCAAGCAAGCGGATCATGGCATCGGACAATTCTTCGACGCTGCGTTCGGCAACAAGCAAGCCGTCCTTTTCGTGGTCGACGATTTCCTTCAGGCCGCCGACTGCACAAGCAATCAACGGTATGCCGGATCCCATTGCTTCTAAAGCGGAAATGGATGTAGCTTCTTCAACGCCGGCAGAGTATATAGAAGGAACAAGCGCGATATTGCTCAACGCATAGTACTGGATCATGTCTTTATGCTCGACTGCGCCAAGCATCGTCACGCGTTCTTCGATGCCAAGCTCTTTCGCTTTCGCTTTCATTTCATCCATCATTTCTCCAGTACCGGCAAAGACGAGGCGCGCGTTCGGGCATTTTTTCAAAACAGGTGGGAACGATAAAATCGGGTAGATGACGCCGTTTTTCTTAGTCAATCTTCTCGGGATGAAGAAAATCAAGTCATCTTGCGCGATATTGTATTTCTTGCGGAATTCTTCGCGGCGTTCGACTTCAGGTTTAAAATCTTCGACATCAATGAAGTTCTTGATCATCGAAGCATCAATGCCGGTTTCGCGTTTAATGTATTCCTTGATGCGGGTATCAACGGTAATGACGGCGCGGGTCTTTTTGAACATGCTGAATTCGACATCCAATAATTTATTGGCATGCTTGCTGTTTTCAGCGACCGACCCTTTTGATATGCCTTCATACGTCAAATAGCCATGTGCGGTCGTGACCGTCGGCAACCCTGCGTTGAGGGACGCTCGTGTGGCAAAAACGTCTTGCCCGTTGACGATATCGAACGATTTATATTTTTCATCTTTCAACATTGCCTCGAGGAATTGCTGGCGGCGGTTCAAGGTCCAGACGTAGCCGGCACCGAGAGACATTTTGTTCAAGACGAAGGAAGGGGCGCGCGCAATCCAATCGCGGCGCCATTTCTCGACATCGGAAAAAGACAAGGTTTCAACGGTATGGCCGAGCTTTTCCAAGCCGGTTTTCAAAGTGGTCATATGGGTCGACAATCCGCCTAGATGCGGGTAATCGTAAGATGTGGCCAATAAAATTTTCATGATTTGTTTCCCTTCTTAAAATCCTTATTTCACAAAGTTCTCTTCTAATAGTTCAACGTTGCGCATCGCTTCCGCATGAAGCTTCGCTACGTTCGGTTCGATAAGCGCTTGTGCTGCCTGTTTGTTATCCAATAGATATAACGCGTTTTCCAGTAATTTAGTTTCATCGATCTCGCCTAAGCGGAACGAATACTGCCACATGCCGGAACGCTTCAGGAAGCTTTCAACTTTTTTATCGTAGCTGAAGCCGAGATGCGGCACATTCGACAGCGCCGAAAAGATCAAGGCGTGCAAACGCAATCCGACGGTCAGTTCCGCATGGCGGATGAAGTTCAGGAATTCGTTTGGTGTAAAGTCAGAACCAAGCAGCATTGCTTTGTCTGCGTGCTTCATTTTTGACAGGACATCCTGCGATGCGGGCACATCATATTTCCCTTCCATCGGCACGAATACCGGCGTAACGCCGCGCATTTCAATCAGCTGATCAAGCAGGCGGGCCGTTTTTTCGATATAGTCGGGATTGTCGAACCAAGGGCGCACGGTGACAGCAACAATCTTCTCGTTGCCGGTCAGCGGCAGGGAATGATAGGCGCGGTCTTCTTCATCCGCTTTAAAAGCGAAGACGATGTCTGCTGTCACAATCGTTTCAGGACGCGTCACACCTAATTTCTCCAAGTAATCTTTTGAGTACTGGTCCCGCACTGTGATCAAGTCTGCGCGGTTGGCGAACAGCTTCATCAAAATTTTGCCCCAGGTCGAAGTGACAGGGCCGATGCCTTGTGAAAAGAACATGACTTTTGTTCCGGCGATTTTAGCCAGCATAACAATCAATAAATAATAAGGAAGCGGCCCGAACAGAAATTTGGTCGGATATGTATCCTGCAGCAATCCGCCGCCGCCTGAAATCAAGAGATCTGCGTTTTTCAACGCTTTGTATTTTTCCTTGTTCTCCCGGCGCCAAGCGCGGTAGATGGATTTCACATTATATTCTTTAGCTGTTTTTTCCGGTGACAAAGAAAAAACCGTAATTTCTGGATTATTTAATTCCGCACGCAAGTTATCAATAATGGCTTTCAGGATGGCTTCGTCACCCGTATTACCTAATCCATAAAAACCGGACAGTACAATCTTCACACTTTTTTCCTCCTCAAACTAAGGCGATGCCGCCTTGTCCTCGCTAAATTCTAACACTTGTCGTTCGACCTGTGCAACTCCCCGTAAAATCTGCTATACTGATAAAATTGAAAGCCACTAAAGTGAGGTTTAATTGATGAAAGAAAGTTATTTAGGAGTAAATGTTTCTCCTCTTACATATGAGGGCATAATAGAAGATTTGGGGCAGCGGATCGCTGCTGGAAAGCAATCGACAATCATTGCTGTCAACCCGGAAAAGGTCATGGCCGCTCAGCGCGACCCGCAAGTTAAGGACTTGATCAATGCATCGACTTATCAAATTGCAGACGGTGTAGGAATCCTGCTCGCTGCAAAATTGAAAAAAGGCAATATCACATCACGCGTCACGGGTGTGGATATGATGTCTGCAATATTGAAATTCGCATCAGAAGACGGGCTTCCCGTCTATTTTTACGGGGCGAAAGAAGAAGTGGTTGCAAAAGCGATTGCCAATATTGAAAAGTCCTTTCCCAAAATTCAAGTGGCCGGCTACTCGAACGGATACGATAAAGACGAAGATGCCTTGGTCCAGAGAATCCAGCAAAGCGGTGCAAAAATCATTTTTGTTGCGCTTGGCAGCCCAAAACAAGAGCTATGGATTCAGCGAAACATGCCCAAGCTCTCGAACGTCCAAGTATTTCAAGGGGTAGGCGGAAGTTTCGACGTGTTTTCTGGAACGGTAAAACGGGCTCCAAGCGCCTTTAGAAAGCTCGGGCTGGAATGGCTTTACCGATTGATCTCCAGCCCTTCGCGCATTAAGCGGCAACTGATTTTGCCGGTCTTTTTATTGAAAGTATTGCGTTCACGCTAAACTGAAGAAGGAGGAAGCCTTATGAAAAAAGTCCGCAAAGCAATTATTCCTGCCGCAGGATTGGGTACCCGGTTCCTGCCAGCTACAAAAGCCATGCCGAAAGAAATGCTGCCGATCGTCGATAAACCGACGATTCAGTATATCGTGGAAGAAGCGGTGGCTTCCGGCATCGAAGACATCATTATCGTCACGGGGAAAGATAAACGGGCAATCGAAGATCATTTCGATTCCGCACACCTTTTGGAATCACGTTTGGCCGAAACGGAGAAATTCGAGCTGCTGAATGCTGTCCAGTTATCAAGTAAGGTAGAGATTCATTACATACGGCAAAAAACGCCGCTTGGGCTAGGGCACGCGGTATGGACAGCGCGCAAATTCATCGGGGATGAACCTTTTGCGGTTCTGCTCGGTGATGACATCATCCAGGCAGAAACGCCAGGCTTGAAGCAATTGATGAACCAGTACGAAGAAACCCAATCCTCGATCATTGGCATCATGGAAGTGCCGGAGAACGAAACGTACCGCTACGGCATTATCGACCCGGCGGAACAAGTCGGCCATTTATACAAAGCGAAAGGCTTTGTCGAAAAGCCGAGAGCAGGCACTGCCCCGTCGAATATGGCGATTATTGGCCGCTATATTTTCAATCCGGAGATATTCCAGTTTCTTGAACAGATGAAAGTCGGAGCGGGTGGTGAAATTCAATTGACAGATGCAATTGCTCAGTTGAACAAAATCCAAAACGTCTACGGCTACGCATTTGAAGGCAAACGCTACGACGTCGGTGAAAAGCTTGGTTTTGTGGAGACAACAATTGAATTTGCTTTGCAGCGCCCGGATCTTCGGGAAGACTTGATCCAATTCATGAAACTGAAACTTGAAGATTACCAGTGATCTATTGGAAGGAAGGCTTCTCATGAAAATTTTACTCGTATCGAATATGTATCCTTCTAAGGAATTTCCAAGTTATGGAATTTTTGTTCAAAACACAGAAACAATCCTGGCAAATGAAGGGTTTCAAGTTGAAAAAGCTGTTTTGCAAAAGAGAAAAACCAAGATGCAAAAAGCATTGGGCTATGCAGGGCATTATGCAAATGTCATCCGAAAGGGAATGGACGGCAAGTACGACGCCATCTATGTCCATTACGCGGCCCACAATGCTCTTCCTTTGCTCTTATTGAAAAAATTGAAGCCGTCCGTGCGCATTGTAACAAATGTCCACGGCAGCGACGTGGTACCGGAAGTCGCATCGCAGGAAAAATTTCAGCCGAATGTCAAAAAGCTGCTGGAGCAATCATCCATCATCATTACACCTTCCCATTATTATGAAAAGCTTGTCCGTGAAAAATATGGGGTGAAAACGCCGATCCGTATTTTCCCTTCCGGGGGAGTAGACGATGCAGTCTTCTACCCGGACAAAGACAATAAAGAAACGCTCATGGCGCGATTCAGCCTGGATTCCCAGTTTCGTTATTTCGGCTATGTCGGAAGAATGGACGTCGGCAAAGGATGGGACCACCTCTTGAACGGGTTTGCATTGTTTTTGCAAGAACATCCGGAACTGAAAAATCGAGTCCGCCTCATCATGGTTGGATCGGGCAAAGATGACGCTAAGTTCTTCAAGATGAAGTCCGAACTTGGCCTCGATGATCTAGTCATCCATTTCCCCTTGATGAAACACGCGGATTTGGCAGCCATCTACAATATTATTGAATTATTCATCTTTCCAACGACCCGCAAAGGGGAAAGCTTGGGGCTGGTGGGATTAGAAGCCATGGCTTGCAGTACACCTATTCTAGCAAGCCGCATCGGCGGAATTCTTGACTACACCGACGAAGGCGAAAACGGCTGGCTTTTCGAACCCGGCAATGCAAAAGATTTGGCAAGAGGCTTAGCCGCCTACGAACAATTATCCGAACACCAAAAACAACTAGCCGGCCAAGCCGCTTTCCAAACTGCTCAAAAATACGAACAAAAAACCATTCAGTCAAAGCTCTCGGCCATATTCCATGAGCTTAAGTTAACGAAATGAAAGAGGATCCCTAACTATGAAAAATAAAAATATACTATTGCTTTTAATCGCATTTATCGCGCTTCAGCCAATTATTGATGTGTTGACCACAGCGTCCATTTTCGTGGTAGACACAAGCCTGACTGTAGGGGTCTTGATTCGGACTGCATATATGGGGGCGATGCTCCTGCTGCTGCTGTGGATGTCGAAAAAGAGCAGGCTCAGCCGTTTCTTTACGATATACTTGATCGGCCTTGCGGTATTGATCGGCATAAATATAATGGTGAATTTCCAAGTGAAAGACCCGTATTATTTTTTCCAGGAATTGAAATTCTTCAATAAAGTAATTTATTTCCATATTGTCTTATTAGGTTTGACGGTCATTTATCGTGAGCTGAAAGACCAGAATTATGACATTTCCGGCAAGACGACCCGGTATTTCTGGATTTCCGGTTTAATCATCGGACTCGTCTTTGTCATTTCCCAAATCACTGGAACAAGCCTTTCGAACTATTCGCATACGAAAGTGGGCTTTACCGGCTGGTTTTACGCTGGAAATGAAATTGGAGCCATTATGGCAATTGTCCTGCCGATCATGGCACTGTATGGAACGCAAAAAACGGATTCATGGAAAAAGCCATGGGCGTGGATTCCATTTCTGTTGCTGTCTCTCGGCATGCTTGCGCTTGGTACGAAAGTCGGCTACGGCGGCATTTTAATCGTCTTATTATCGGTCTTAGTCGGAAGTTTGATCATGCGCTTCTTATTGAAGAAGAAAACGGCAAATATCGGTGCGAACTTGATCATTTCAGCTATTTTGACGGTAGGTTTGATTGCCGTGACGCCATTCACTCCGGTATTCGGCAATATGTTCGCTCATATCACTTCGCTCGGCATCGAGTTTGGCGAACCGGTTGAACGCCCGGATAACACGGGAGAGGAACCGGCTGAGGGCGAAGAACCGGTAGACGAAGAACCGGCAATTTCAAACGAGCAGCTCCAGAACTTGGTTTTCAGTTCGCGTGAGGTATATGCCGGAGTGATGAAAGAAGATTTCACCAGTTCTCCAATCACCCAGCAATTATTCGGCATGGGCTTTGCAGGCAATTATGAGCCGCAATTGCCAGGCAAAACGCCGAAGATGATTGAAATGGATTTCCATGATTGGTTTTATTCGTTCGGCTGGATTGGATTCCTGTATTTAGTAGCTCCATTTGTGTGGTTCGCTGGCAAGTACTTGGTCCATTTCCTGCGCAATATAAAAACGCATTTCACTTACTTTTATGTACTTTACGGCGTCGCCTTCCTATTGGGAACAGGCATCGCCTATACAGCTGGGCACGTTCTGACAGCACCTGCTGTATCGATTTACCTGGCGGCGATTCTCGCAATGCTCATGGTAGAAGAAAACTTGATCAAATCCAAATAAAAAAATCATCCGCATCAGACAAGCTCTGATGTGGATGATTTTTTTTGTTTTAAACCGGAAAAGGCGGTTGCGAGAACATGCGCCGAGCCGCCGAGCATGAGGAACAGCAGCGGCATGAGCGGCTGGTTATAGCGCGGATAAGCGAAATAGATATTGTTCATTAACGTAAAATACGCGAAGAACAGCAAGATGAAAAACATTTCGCGCCAGCGCTTGAGCTTGAAAGCCAAGGTGAGCAGGAACGACGCCACACCTGCCCACAAGAGAATCAGATAAGCGGAACGCATTTGTTCAGCAGGGATGCCGAACACTTCAATCCAGTAGAACGGCGCTTTCCATTGCGCTTCAAATTTTTCAGTGGTATACGTTTCTTTCAACCATTCAGGATTATGTTCCCGCATGGTCTCGATCCGTTCTTTCGCCACTTCCATCTGATAGATGTTTTGTTCGTAGCGGCTTGCATCGGGGTACTTTTCGACAAGTTCGCTCACAACGACCCTTGAAGACGGGCCGTATTTATAGCCATGCCCTTGATACGTCCCGAGCAGCATCGGGTTGCCTGCGCCGCCGGAAAGGGGGATGAACGCGTCATAAGCGACGTAATTGCGTGCCCACCATGGTCCAAGAACTAAAAGCAGCAAAGCGGCGGCAATGCCGAACTGCTTGAGTGCGATCTTCACCGGGTATTTTTTCAGCGCCAGAAAAACGAGCAGAATGAGCGGGAACAACGCTATTGTCGGACGGAACATCACCATGAACAAATACAGGCCGATGACCCAGTAGAAGTTTTTCATCGAATGATCATCTGCGAGCTTGAGCGAGAAATAGACAAACAAGATGAATGCGGCCGTCGTCGGCGCCTCAGTCGCAATAATATTGTCCGACACGGCAATCGGTACATAAAGTGCCAGCACCATTGCAGCGATCGAACCCGCCAGCGGACTGAAAAGGCGTTCGCCGATTTTATAGATGCCGAATATGCTGACACAGCCGAACACAATCATCAGCAATTTTGCGGCAATCATACCGGTTGTTGCTGTTCCGAAAAAGAGAAAGACGCCGGCGACCAGGAAAGAGAGGCCGGGCATAATATGTACGGTCGGTTCAGTATGATCGACATACACCAATTTTCCTTCAGCCAGTAAATGCTTGGCGCTGTCGATATAAAAGTAGTCGTCACTATTCAAACTAAGGCCAGGGCCGTAGTAAACGAGAATAGCCAATCGCAAAAACAAACCGGCAAGCACCGGTATCCAAAGCCAAGGGTTTAAACTTTTAACTTTTGTAAACATCTTTACCTCCTATGAAAAATAACACTATTCTCTATTATAAATGAAAACCGGAAATTTCACAGCCTCTAGGCCGAGAAAGAAAGATTAATGATTCCGAGTGTAGAAGGAGGTGATATAAAATACCCGCGGTGAAACTAACTGGATAGCTGCAAAGAATGCAGGGGGAATAAATTTGGGAAAAATATAGGACTAACAAAAAACTTATAAAAATACAGCAACTATCATCATTAGTCTTTTGGAATGCAAATAAAACAATATTTGTATGTAAAAAACCAATATTAATTAGTCTTAAAGTCACGAAATTCAATTTTAATTTTAATGCTAATGTATTTTTTGCCCTACTTTTACAGTGTTTTAACGTCGAAACTTAATTTAAAGGATATATTTGCAATTTAACACTTGAATTACTGAATATTTTTGATACACTGAATAAGAGTTTAATATACCTGCTCTATCAATCTTAATACCCATTTTGTCAGAATTGCAATTCGTGCTAAAAGTAATTGCAATTTGGGAGATGCTTGGTAGTCGGATTGGTAATCAGTGTTATTAAATTGAGCTTTGCCGATTTAACCTTTTACCAAATCAACACCAAACTAAGGAGGAATTACACACATGACACACCAAAAGTCTTATAAGAAATTCGTTGCTACTGCAGCGACAGCTACTCTAGTTGCAACAGCAGTAGTACCAGCTGCATTTGCAGGCGAAGTAAAAACTGCAGCATTCACAGACGTGGCTCCTCAGTATAAAGAAGCAGTAGATTTCGTAATTGAAAACAATATCGCTAAAGGGGTTTCAGAAACTCAATTCGGCGTTTCTAAAGAAATCATCCGTGGCGATGCTGCAATCATGGTTGCTAATGCTGCTGGCCTTAATGATAAAGATGCTCCTGCATCAGGATTCACTGACGTTCCACCACGTGGAGCACTTGCAATCAACTCGTTGAAAGCTGCTGGCGTAACAAGCGGAGCAACTCCAACTAGCTTTAATTTCAATGGTTCAATCACACGCGGCGAAGCTGCAATCTTCTTGGCTAACGCTTTTGATATAGAAGGCGATACTGAGAACGTTAAGTTCACGGACGTTAACGCTCGTTACTTGCCTGCTGTAGCGGCTTTGGTTGACTACAACGTAACTGCTGGTAAATCTGCAACTAAATTTGCTCCAGCTGACGAAATCACACGCGGTGAGTTCGCTAAATGGATCTACGCTCTTGAAGAGTTTGTTAAAAAAGGTGAATCTGCAGAAGTTGAATCAGTAACTCCATTGAATGCTAACCAACTTGAAGTTGAGTTCAAAACAACTCTAACTACTGATACAGAAGCTGCAAACCTTGCAACTGACGTATCTAACTACGAGTTAGAAGGAGTAGGATTCCCTGACTCTGCAGTACTTTCAGCTGATAAAAAGACTGTTATCTTAACTTATGACGCTGGTATCGAAGGAACTGACGAATTGTTCGTAGTTTACCCTGTTGCTACTGAAGCAAAAGATGCTGACGGCAACTACATTGAAACAGCAAAATACAGCACAGTGTACACTTACACTGATACTGTAAAACCAGTTGTTACTGGAACTTCATACGACAATGGCGTTATCACAGTGAACTTCTCTGAATTTTTATCTGCTGAGCCAACTATCGTACGTGTAAACAACCAACCTGTTGCTGCTGCTGACTACGAAATTGCTGAAGACGGCAAATCAGTAACAATCGCTAAATCTTTGAATGCTAACGAAACAGCTTCTCTATACATCGCTGGCGCTGAAGACAACGCTGATACTCCAAACGAAATGGCTATCTACAACGGATCTGTAACAGCTCCTTCAGCTGATATGGAAAAACCACGCGTAACTAGTGTTCAAGTAACTGGCCAAAACACTGCTAAAGTTACTTTGAGCGAAGATATCCAAGAAGATTCTTTCTGGGTAGTACTACAACAAGACGCTGAGCAAACTGACGTTTTGTTAACTCGTGATGAAGATGACACAACTGGAAAAACTTACACGTTCTCAGTTGATGAATTGGAAAACTGGGATAGCACTAGCACAACTCAAACTTACACGTTGTTCCTAGAAGAAGATGAAATCACTGACTCTGCTGGCAACGATAACGATTTCTACCGCACTTCAGTTACATTCACAAAAGACACTGCAGCGCCAGTTCTTGCTTCTTCTAAAGTTGCAGCTGACAAAGAAACTGTAGAGCTTGCTTTCAACGAAGACATTGAAGTAGCTGCTGGAACTCTTACTGGGGACATCAAAGTCCGCAACTCACAAGGTGTTGACTTCATCGTTAACAACGAATCAGGTGTAGTTGACGGAGACACTTACCTAGTTGACTTCGTAACTGGTTTTAACGAAATGGAACCTGGTACTTACACAATCACAGTACCTGCTGGATACTTCACTGATTCAAAAGGAAATGCTTCTAAAGCATTCTCAACATCAGTAGGAGTACCAGTTGCTGGT